>QYPA01000098.1 GCA_007279715.1 Comamonadaceae bacterium
CTCAAGTTGATTTACAACAAGACCCGCCAAGCAGCGATTACAAAAGAGTTGTCAGAAATTGTGGCCGGTGCAGCGGCGGTTTAATCCGCCAAGTACAGGTCTGTAAAAGTTCTAGTTCAAGATTTTATTTTTGGAGCGAAAAATGGCTCAAGCTAACTCCCAAGTTCAGGGAAAAATTGTTCAGTGTATTGGTGCGGTGGTTGACGTGGAGTTTCCGCGTGACAAGATGCCCGGGATTTATGATGCCCTCAAAATGGAAGGCTCAACTCTGACGCTGGAAGTTCAGCAGCAGCTCGGTGACGGCATCGTTCGTACCATTGCGCTGGGGTCATCCGACGGTTTGCGCCGCGGCATGATGGTGACTAACACCGAAAAGCCGATCATGGTGCCCGTGGGTAAAGCAACGCTTGGTCGAATCATGGACGTGTTGGGCGCACCTATTGACGAGCGCGGCCCCGTCAAAGCCACATTGGAAATGTCGATTCACCGCAAGGCCCCAACATACGACGAGTTGAGCCCTTCGCAAGAATTGCTTGAGACCGGTATCAAGGTGATTGACTTGGTTTGCCCGTTTGCTAAAGGCGGTAAGGTCGGTTTGTTCGGTGGTGCTGGTGTTGGTAAAACCGTGAACATGATGGAACTCATTAACAACATCGCTAAAGCGCACAGCGGTTTGTCCGTGTTCGCTGGTGTGGGTGAGCGTACCCGTGAAGGTAACGACTTCTATCACGAGATGGCCGACTCTGGCGTTGTGAACTTGGAGCACTTGGAAGAATCCAAAGTGGCCATGGTCTACGGTCAGATGAATGAGCCTCCAGGCAACCGTTTGCGCGTGGCCTTGACTGGTTTGACTATTGCCGAATCCTTCCGTGACGAAGGCAAAGACGTTTTGTTCTTCGTGGACAACATCTATCGCTACACCTTGGCCGGAACCGAAGTGTCCGCTTTGCTCGGTCGTATGCCTTCTGCTGTGGGTTACCAGCCTACATTGGCCGAAGAAATGGGCCGTTTGCAAGAGCGTATTACCTCTACCAAAGTGGGCTCCATCACTTCCATCCAAGCCGTTTACGTGCCAGCCGATGACTTGACTGACCCGTCTCCTGCGACTACCTTTGCCCACTTGGACTCCACCGTGGTGTTGTCTCGTGATATCGCCTCATTGGGTATCTACCCCGCTGTGGACCCTTTGGACTCCACCAGCCGCCAGTTGGATCCGTTGGTGGTGGGCCAGGACCACTACGAAACAGCACGCGCTGTTCAAGGAACACTGCAGCGCTACAAAGAATTGCGCGACATTATTGCGATTTTGGGTATGGACGAGTTGGCTCCTGAAGACAAATTGACCGTGGCCCGCGCCCGTAAGATTCAGCGCTTCTTGTCACAACCTTTCCACGTCGCTGAAGTCTTCACTGGTTCACCTGGTAAGTACGTGTCTTTGGCTGAAACCATCCGTGGCTTCAAGATGATCGTCGCCGGTGAGTGCGATCACTTGCCAGAGCAAGCGTTCTACATGGTTGGCACCATTGACGAAGCGTTCGAAAAAGCCAAAAAGGTCTAAGCCATGAACACCATCCACGTCGATGTGGTCAGTGCCGAAGAGTCCATCTTCTCTGGGGAGGCGCGTTTTGTGGCCGTACCTGGAGAGTCGGGCGAGCTGGGAATTTACCCACGCCACACACCACTGATTACGCGTGTCAAAGCCGGTTCAGTTCGTATTCAAAAAGTCGACGGCAGTGAAGAGTTCGTGTTTGTTGCTGGGGGCATCATTGAAGTGCAACCCAACTGCGTTACGGTTCTGTCGGATACCGCTATTCGGGGTAAAGACCTGGACGAAGAAAAAGCCAATGAAGCACGTGCTTTGGCGCAAGAAGCATTGAAAAATGCGAAGAGTGAAATTGATATGGCCATTGCCCAGTCTGAGCTTTCAACCTTGGTTGCGCAAATCGCAGCGTTGCGACGCTTCCAACAAAAGCGCTAAGACCTCCAAGGCTACGAAGCCTTTAAAACAAAAACCGCCACTCCGGCGGTTTTGTTTTTGTGGGTAGGATGAACGCCTAATACAAAAAGCACCCATGAACTACATACCGCCTGCCTGGTTACCAGGAGGTAATTTACAAACGATTTATGCCGGGAGGCTTGCGCAAACCTATGAGGGTGCTGCGCCCGTTTACCACCGTGAGCGCTGGGCGACTCCAGACGCCGACTTCATTGATCTCGATTGGCTCCAAAGTCAATCCTCAAGCGAGAAACCGTTGGTGGTTTTGTTTCACGGCTTAGAAGGCACCTCGCAAAGCCATTACGCCTTGGCGTTTGCTAACTATTGCAGGTCAAAAGGGCTGGCGTATGTCGTGGTTCACTTTAGAGGCTGCAGTGGAGAAATTAATCTGGCTCCGCGGGCGTACCACTCCGGTGATTTTGAAGAAATTGACTGGATCCTTCAAAGAATTCGCAGCACACGAACGGGCGCTATCTTCTGCGTCGGTATCTCTTTGGGTGGCAATGCCTTGTTGCGATGGGCTCAAGAAGCAGGTGCGTCAGCAAAACAAACGGTGAGTGCGATATCAGCCGTGTGCTCGCCGATTGATTTAGCTGCTAGTGGAATGGCAATAGGCAAAGGATTCAATCGGCACGTTTATACGCGCATGTTTTTGAAAACAATGCGGCCTAAAGCACTGCTCAAACTGCAACAATTTCCAGGGCTATTTGCTAAAGCTGCAATGGACGGTGCACGAGACTTGTATGACTTTGATAACGTCTTTACAGCGCCGTTGCACGGGTTTAAAAACACCGAAGACTACTGGAAGATAGCGTCGGCTAAACCACGCTTAAATGAAATAAAAATCCCTGCTTTGGTTGTTAACGCCTTAAACGATCCCTTTGTCCCCGCGAGCAGCTTGCCGCATGCGCGCGAAGTAGGTTCTTGCGTTACCTTATGGCAACCGGCACAAGGCGGGCACGTTGGATTTCCTATGGGGACATTCCCCGTACATATTCACACCATGCCAGCGCAAGTAGGGGCGTGGTTTCAACAATCGCAAGGAAGCGCACATGGATGACATCGTTAAACAGGCTATGGCCAAATGGCCAAACGTTCCTGATTGCTACGGTTGGTTGGGATTAGATGCGCGTGGCAACTGGTATATGCGCGATGACCAAGCACAAGCGGCAGGACACTTTGACAGCGGCAAACCCGGCGCAAAGGGCTCATTACTTCAGCATGAAAAACTCATTGACTTCATCGCCCGCAATTACAGCGCCAATGACGCGGGATTTTGGTATTTTCAGAACGGACCGCAGCGGGTGTATCTGGAATTAGAAGCAACACCGCTGGTTTGGCGGGTGAGCGCCGATGGCGTGATACACGCCCATACAGGAGCATTGGCACAATTTAAAAAATGTTTTGTCGATGAGCGCGGCTGGGTGTATTTACATACCGATCTTGGCTTTGGGTTAGTCCACACCCAAGACACGATTCACGTTGCCAAAGCCATTGAAGCCCAACATTGGCCGGTTGAAGAAGTTCACTTAAGCGAACTGCCAAAGCGGTTTGGCTACCAAACCAGCCCAGTAAGGGCCCTAAAAATTACTTAGCGGCTTCGGCTGCAGGTTTTGCTGGCTCAGGAAACTTTGCGCCGGCAGCGTTGGCCATAAAGACAACCGCGCGGCCAATTTCATAATCAGAGAAATCACCGCCACCTTGTGCGCCCATGGCGTTTTTGCCTTTAAGCGCAGAGTTCCAAAGCGCTGTGAAGCCTGTTTTGATACGAGGCGCCCAAGCGGCAGCGTCTCCAAATTTAGGCGCTCCGGCCGCACCGCTGGCGTGACAGGCTAAACACTGCGCTTTGTAAACCTCTTCACCGGTTTTCATTTCACGGTTGGCATCGCGAATTTCGATGGAACCCACTTTTTGAATCCGCTCAGCAACAGACTTTTCCATGTCAGAGGAGCCCGCAGCGGGTTTGTTGGCCGAGGTAACGAAATAGACCAAACCAATGATCACAAAAATAGGGATCACTAAGGACGCAAAAACCGCCACTAACAATTGCTTGGGGGTTTTGACCGGTCCGGTGTGGGCTTCTTCGTGTGCTTCGGTGTGGCTGTTATCGCTCATGGTGTCCTCAGATAGGTCAAATGCATCAAAATCAAGCAGGGATTATAGCGGGGCGCACTGTGAAACGCCCTACAATCCAAGCCAAACACAGTATGCGGCTGTAGCTCAGTGGATAGAGTATTGGCCTCCGAAGCCAAGGGTCGTGGGTTCGATCCCCGCCAGCCGCACCAATCGACATTTTTTTAACGTGTCAGAACACCTCAAAACCCGCATTTTCATTGGCATTGCGGGTTTTTATTTGTCTCATCGGATTTCAGGCGGTAACATGACATACCGTCAAAAAAGCAGTAGATTTGACGGTATCTGAAGAGCCGAAAACCCACATACCGTCAAAGTAGACCCAATGGCGCTGACCAACATCTTTATCAAGAACGTTAAACACACTGGGGCAACGTCTGGGGATAAGTACACGGATGGACGCGCCTTGTATCTGCTGGTCAACGCAGTGGGTAAATATTGGCGAATGGATTACCGGTTTGTCGACAAGCGCAAGACGCTGGCACTCGGTGTCTATCCCGATGTCGGACTGGCCAAAGCCCGTCTGCGGCGGGACAAAGCGCGTGAGCAATTGGCAGACGGCATTGATCCGGCCGTGGCCAAACGCGAAGAGAAACAGGAACAAGCAGATGCAGCAGCCAATACCTTTGAGGCCGTGGCGCGGATCTGGTTGACCAAAACTGCGGCCAAGCGCGCCGAGGTGACTCAATCCAGAATCACCACCTTGCTGGAAAAGGATGTGTTCCCCTTCATTGGACACATGCCTATATCCACCATCAAGCCGAGGGATGTTCTGGACAGGGCAGTGCGCAAAATTGAAACGAGAGGCTCAATTGACACGGCGCACCGGGCAAAGCAGATATGCGGACAAATTTTCCGGTATGCGGTTGCAATTGGTCTGGCCGAGCGAGACGTGACGACCGACCTTCGCGGCGCACTCTCGGCAATACCTGAGTCGCACTTTGCCGCGATCACGGAACCGAAGCAGGCGGGTGAATTGATGCGCTCAATTTTTGACTACACCGGGCACCCCTGCACTGTGGCTGCGCTCAAGCTGTCCCCATTGGTGTTTGTGAGGCCCGGCGAACTTCGCACGGCGGAATGGGCAGAGATTGACCTTGACGCGGCGGAGTGGCGCATTCCTGCCAGCAAAATGAAGATGAAAGTTGATCACCTGGTGCCGCTGTCCACGCAATCGGTCGAACTGTTGCGCAGCGTGCAACCGATTACCGGGCACGGCCGTTATGTGTTCCCTAGTCTGCGCACGGGAGAGCGACCCATGAGCGAGAACACCATCAACGCCGCATTACGTGGCATGGGCTACAGCAAAGAGGTCCATACCGCTCACGGATTCCGGGCGCTGGCGCGAACCATCATGGATGAAGTGATGGGTGAACGGGTCGATCTGATCGAGCACCAATTGGCTCATGCCGTGAAAGACCCAAACGGCAGAGCCTACAACCGCACAGCCCACCTGCCAGCGCGGCGCGTGATGATGCAAAATTGGGCCAACTATTTGGACAAGTTGCGCACCAGAGCAGATGTTATTGCGATCCGCAACGGTACGAAATAAACAAACTCGCCAGCCATAGGCTGATCCCCGAAAACCCGTTTCTCTGACAGGCTGGGCTGGCACCTTATCAGGGCATTACGGGGCTGTAAATTGAATGATTGCAACCGATATTGGCTACATGCTGATTACCTACCCATAGATATCGTCATCTCGTACTGGTGCGAACTGAGCGGTTTCAATACGTCCCATTGCCGGGATGCCAAGCAGGCGGCCATCCTTAGCGCCGTTGAAAAAAATCTGATTAAGTTCAGACGCAGTGATGGAAAGACGTTTAAGGACGATGTTTTCGAACTTGTCGCGCGCGGTCTTTTGCAGATCGAAAGAAACAGTTTCAATGTTTGGGCTGAGCAATTTTCGGATGGGCCAATCATCGACAAACCGCTGGGTAACCGGGAGCGAGAAACCTTGCTGACCATCATTGCCGCCTTGTGCAAAGAGGCCAATCTCGATCACACCAAGCATGCCAAAACCGCAGGGCTGATTCAGGGTACGGCGGCAAGTATGGGCCTTTCTATCGGGGAAACCACGATTGAAGGGCATCTCAAAAAAATTTCTATGGTCCTAAAAGTCGCATGATCTAAGGGATTCGTGGGCAGCTGCCTATTTGATGTGGGCAGTTGCCCCTATTTTTCAGGGGAAAAAACCAGACTCGTGCTGTCAACTTCATAGGACCGCACGAAATGTCATACAAACCCAGAGCTCATAAAGCGCCGATTACTGCGACCATTCCCGCAGCTAAATCAGCCATTCAACTCTCAGTGTTCGACGCACTGCCAGACAGCGCTTTCATTCGTGAGAGCCAACTGGTCCAAAGCCCTAAAAGGCCAGACCACCCGGCCCCATTGCCGTTCAGCGCTCCAACCTTGTGGCGCAAGGTCAAGGCAGGCACATTTCCCAAACCTGTAAAACTTTCTGAACGCGTCACTTGCTGGAAAGTTAGTGAAGTGCGCGCCTGGATGATGGCGCAGGCCGTGGCTTAAGGGTTGAGCCATGACCTTCGATCGCAACCGGCTCCCTGACCCCACTACCTACTTTCAAAACCAAGGCCTGACTCTCAAAGGCCCTCGCTCAGCCAAGTGGAAAACCACCGCCTGCAATTTTCATGGCGGTTCAGATTCCATGCGCGTCCATCTCGCCACCGGCGCATGGGTATGCATGAGTTGCTGTGAAAAAGGCGGTGACGTGCTGGCTTATGAGATCAAGGCCGGTGGCCGCGAGTTTGTTGACGCGGCCAAAGCCTTGGGCTGCTGGGTGGACGATGGCCGTTTGCACGCGCCAACCAAGCCTACGCCACTCAGCCCGCGCCTTGCGTTGTCGGTGGTGGCGTTTGAATCGACGCTCGCCGCCGTGGCTGCTGGCAATGTGGCCCACGGTGTGGCGCTGACCGATGCCGACCGGGCGCGCCTGATGGTGGCGGCCAATCGCATCAACCGATTGGTGGAGGCATTCGCATGAACAAGCAGGACTACGAGCACTTCGCAGCCAGTTTGGACGCGGATGCCGGCCAATCAGTCACATGGGCAGCACCCAAGGAAATTAAAACCGATTTACCCTTTGCTCCCGCATTTG
Organism: Comamonadaceae bacterium; assembly: GCA_007279715.1. Taxonomy (GTDB): domain Bacteria; phylum Pseudomonadota; class Gammaproteobacteria; order Burkholderiales; family Burkholderiaceae_C; genus Allorhodoferax. Next base: position 7,251 of record QYPA01000098.1, read on the forward strand.
ACGCGAAGGCACTGTTGCCCCCAACGCTGGCCGACTTTGTGTTGGACGAGGCCGACCGGATGCCTTGTTCGCCGGACTACATCGCGGCAGCGCTGATGGTGTGTTTAGGCTCAGTCATAGGCGCACGCTGTGGCATCAAACCCAAACGCCGGGACGATTGGATCGTGACCCCGAATCTGTTTGGCGGCATCGTTGGGGACCCGTCGTCCAAGAAGTCGCCAGCCCTGGGAACGGTGACGCGCTTTCTCGATCGCCTGGAAGCCAAAGAAGCTGAAAAGTTGGAGGATGCCAAGAGAATTTTCGCTGCTGAAACCGCCGCTTTTGAGGCGCACCAGTCCGCCGTCAAGGCCAGCATGAAGAAGGCTGCGGGCGGTAAAGGCGACCGCCTCAAAATGGCCGCAGCCATTGCGGACCTGCAAGACCTCCAAGCCCCAGAAGAACCCAAGGAGCGGCGCTTCAAGTCCAACGATTCCACCGTGGAGAAGCTGGGCGATTTGCTGGTGCACAACCCGCAGGGCATGCTCGTCTACCGGGACGAGCTGATTGGCCTGCTTGCTTCTTGGGAAAAGGAAGGCAAGGAGGGTGACAAGGCTTTCTATCTGGAGGGCTGGAACGGCACCGCCAGTTTCAACATTGACCGAATCGGTCGCGGCAGCCTGCACATTAAAAACCTGTGCATCTCCGTGTTCGGCGGCATCCAGCCGGAATTACTGGAGCGCTACCTCGCCGGTATTGCCAACTCACTGGACAACGATGGTCGAATCCAGCGGTTTCAGGTGATGGTGTACCCCAACGCTGTCGCATGGGAGTGGCGCGACCGTTACCCGGTCAAGGGCGCACGCGAAGCAGTTCGAGATCTGTTTGACCGGCTAGCCGTTTTTGACCCCGTGCTGGATGGCGCGTCACCGAGTGACGACTTTGTGAAGCTGCCGCATTTCTGTTTTGACGACGCGGCACAGGACACCTTTGTGGAATGGTGCACCGAGCTGCACAAGGTACACATCGTCAAGGAACAAAACCCGCTGATGCAGCAGCACTTTGGCAAGTTTGAAAAACTGTTCTGCTCAATCGCATTGATTCTGCACTTGGCAGAGGGCGCCATTGGCCCGGTGACGGCCACCAGCGCATTGCGTGCAGCCGCCTGGTGCGAGTATCTGACCGGCCATGCACGACGCATTTATGGGCTGGTGGAGGCTGCCAAAGTGACCACGGCCCGCATGATCAGCCGGCGACTGGCCGAGGGGAAGCTGAGTGACGGTTTTACCGTGCGGGATCTGGTGCGCAAGCAATGGTCCGGCGTCATCACCACCCTGCAGGCCGAAACCGCCTTGGCCATTCTGGAGGAAAACGGCCATGTGCAAAGCCAAGACGGCATCAACACGCTGGGCAGGCCGACTGTCCGCTATCACATCAACCCTCAAATCAAGGGGTTGGAGCGGTGATTACCTGGGCAGAACGCGCAAAGGCAGCAACCGCACAAAACGGCCAGATCGGTACAGCCAAAACTGACGAAACACATATTTCGAGACTTACGTCAGTTTTGGCAGTGCCGCCCCCAGCCATATTGGGAAAACATGATTTTGCAATTGGGATGATCGAAGATCCTGAACGATGGTGCTGGCCGAACTCTTCGGCCATGAATGGGGCTGAAATTGACACCTTCAAGTTTCGCTTGCATCGGTTTACGAGCAAGGGTTTGTCAAATACCAACGGCCAAGCCCTTGCTGTGCGGCTTGTTAAGCGGGATCGTGAATTAGATGATCGGCGTGTCTGTCCGGAATGCACCCATTTGGTTCAGGGCTGGCGTTGTAACAATTGGCACACTGTGAGTGGTGGCTTTGATTCACGGCCAGTTCCCTTGGCCGCTGAACTGGTTCTACAACTTCAGCGGTGTGAGGGTTTCAATGAGCCATGTTGACTGAATGGGACTTGATTTCCTCGGTATAACCGGTTGAGGTGGGGGGTATAAATCTCTACGGCCCATGGCCAGAGATGCGTGCGCCTGCACAGATTTTTGCGCGTGCAAATTGAAAACAGGGGGGGTATGCCGAATGCAACTTGAGACCGCTGTAGCTTCTGCTTCACGGCATGCGTCTGCTTTTACGACCGTACTTCGATAGGACCTATCCTGTTAGACTGATAACGATCCAAGACTACTTTGAGGCTTTAAGCTGGGCGCCAATGCAATGAAAACCGAACCGTGGGTCACCGCAATCGAAGTTGCCCAGCATCTGGGCATCGTGAAAGACACTGTTTATCGCTGGCGCGAGCGCAAGGGATTGCCGGCGCACCGAGTTGGGCGGTTGTGGAAATTTCAGTTGACCGAGGTCGATGAATGGGTGCGCGCGGGGGGCGCAGACGACGAATCGGAGAGCAGCGGCGAAAAAATATGAAACGCAGCAGGAGACGTATCGCGTGAGTCAAGAAGGACAACTCCTCGACCAGAAGTCCTTGCGGGCAGTGACCGGCAAGACGGCAGACTGGAACGAAATCGCCAAGGATTGCATTGCGTTTTCCAATGCAACGGGTGGTCGTCTGCTGTTGGGCATTGAGGACGGCCAGGATGCGCCGCCAGTCGGTCAGCACATCCCCGCCGACCTACCCGATACCGTGCGGCGCAAGTTGGCCGAGCGCACTGTCAACGTTGCTGTGCTGCCCGACGTCGTCACTGCGCCCAATGGTGGTCAGTACATCGAGTTGCGCATACCTCGTGCCCTGTCCGTGGCATCCACCACCGATGGTCGATACTTCCTGCGCGTGGCTGACCAGAGCAAGCCCGTCACGGGCGAAGATGTGATGCGGCTGGCCAGCGAGCGTTCCGCGCTGCCGTGGGAAACACAGACCACCTTGCACATCTTTCGCGCCGATGCTGATGCCACCAAGCGCGACAAGCTGCTTCAGGCTTTGCGCGCATCAGACCGCGTCAAGGCCTCGGTCAAAGAAAAGTCTGACGATGAGCTGCTTGACCACTACCAGCTCGCGCAGGGAAACGACCTCACCAACTTGGGCGTGCTCTGCCTTGGTCGCCAGCATCACCGCGCCCAACTGACCACGGCACCGGTTATCCAGTTCATCAAGTACGACGAGCGCGGCCAGAAGGTCAACAAGCTGGTGTGGGACGACCACACGCAGAGCCCGATGGAGATGATCGAGGCAGTCTGGCTAGAAGTGCCCGACTTCCGCGAGCGCTACGAATTACCCGATGGCTTGTACCGCCAAAACGTGCCCGCCTTCGATGAAATCGTGGTGCGTGAATTGCTGGTCAACGCGTTGGTCCATCGACCCTACACCCAGCGCGGCGACATCTTCTTGAATCTACACCCCGACAGACTGGAAGTGGTCAACCCAGGTCCGTTGCCGCTAGGGGTTACGCCGCAGAACGTGCTGCACACCACTGTTCGCCGCAACGAGCACCTGGCCCGCCTGTTCCATGACCTAAAGCTGATGGAGCGAGAAGGCAGTGGTTTCGATAAGATCTTTGAGGTGCTGCTGTCGCAAGGCCGTCCTGCGCCGGAGTTGATCGAAACCCACGACCGCGTGCAAGTTACCGTTCGTCGCCGCATTCTGAAGCCCGAGGTCATCGACTTCATCGCCAAGGCAGACCAGACCTACCAGCTCACTCAGCGCGAACGCATTGCCCTTGGCCTGCTCGCGCAACACGACGCGCTGACCGCCCGCGAGCTGGCCGCCAAGTTAGAGCTGCCATCGGTCGAAGAACTCCAGCCATGGCTCAAGCGCCTGCTGGACTGGCATTTGGTGCAGAGCGCTGGCCGCACTCAAGCCACGCGTTATTTTGTGGACCCAGGCCTGTTGCGCAGCCTCAAGTTCAGTGGCGAAACGACTCTCAAGCGTATTGAACCGCACCGCCTGGCTGCGCTGGTGCTTGAAGACCTTCAGCGTTATCCCGAGTCTGCGATCAGCGACATCCACCGGCGCATCGGCGGCGAGATCCACCCGAAGCAGGTCAAACGCGCATTGGAAGACTTGATCGGGCGCGGCGCCGTGCGCTTTGAAGGCAACAAGCGCTGGCGGCGGTACTGGGCGGAGTCATGAATAGGCTATCGGACAACTTCGGCCATATTGGCGATAGGTGGGTGATAAGGGGTGGGCGATACGCCGCCCCTAGTTCAATGAATCAAAGGCTTCTATCGACCACGGGCCAGCTGATTTGGGCGATAGAGGGTGTTCAGATGACCGCCACCCAGCCACCAAATAACCCCATTCAAGTCACTTCCACCTGCGATGGAATGGCCATTTAAACCGGATTAAACAGGAATAACACATGACCAGCACCCAACAACGCGCCGCCCTGCAACGCCAGATCTGGGCCATTGCCAACGATGTCCGAGGCGCCGTCGACGGCTGGGATTTCAAGCAATATGTACTTGGCACCCTGTTTTATCGCTTTATCAGCGAAAACTTCGCCAGCTACATCGAAGGCGGTGACGACAGCATTCACTACGCCGAGCTTGCCGATAAGGTCATCACCCCAGACATCAAAGACGATGCCATTAAAACCAAGGGCTACTTCATCTACCCCAGCCAGCTGTTCGCCACCATAGCCGCGAATGCCAACAACAACGTGAGCTTGAATACCGATCTGGCCGCCGTCTTTGCATCCATAGAAAGCTCCGCCAACGGCTACCCCTCCGAGCGTGACATCAAAGGCCTGTTTGCCGATTTTGATACCACCAGCAACCGCCTTGGCAACACCGTGGCCGACAAAAACACCCGCCTAGCCGCTGTGCTCAAAGGCGTGGCCGGGTTGGAATTTGGCGATTTTGAGGGCAGCCACATCGATCTGTTTGGCGATGCTTATGAATTCCTGATCTCCAACTACGCTGCCAATGCCGGTAAATCGGGCGGTGAGTTTTTCACCCCGCAACACGTGTCCAGGCTGATTGCCCAGCTGGCGATGCACAAGCAAACAAGAGTCAACAAGATTTACGACCCGGCATGTGGCTCCGGCTCGCTGCTACTGCAAGCCAAAAAACACTTTGATGCCCACATCATTGAAGACGGTTTTTGGGGACAAGAAATCAACCACACCACCTACAACCTGGCGCGGATGAACATGTTCTTGCACAACATCAACTACGACAAGTTCAACATCCAGTTGGGCGATACGCTTGAAAACCCACAGTTTTGGGACGACAAACCCTTCGACGCCATCGTTTCCAACCCGCCGTATTCCTTGAAATGGATAGGCTCGGACGACCCCACCCTGATCAACGACGAACGCTTTGCCCCGGCTGGCGTGCTGGCGCCCAAATCCAAAGCCGACTTTGCCTTTGTGCTGCATGCGCTCAGCTACCTCTCCAGCAAAGGCCGCGCAGCGATTGTTTGCTTTCCTGGCATTTTTTACCGGGGTGGTGCTGAGCAGAAAATCCGTCAATATCTGGTGGACAACAATTATGTAGAAACTGTGATCTCGCTCGCGCCCAACCTGTTTTTTGGCACCACCATAGCCGTCACGATTTTGGTGCTCTCCAAACATAAAACCGACAACACCACCCAGTTCATCGACGCCAGCGGCCTGTTTAAAAAGGAAACCAATAACAACACCCTGCTGGACGTGCATATCGAACAGATCATGCAAGTGTTCGACAGCAAGGCGAATGTGGATCACTTTGCCCAGTCTGTCCCTTTTGAGAAAGTGGCCGCTAACGACTACAACCTGTCTGTCAGCAGTTACGTTGAAGCCAAAGACAACCGTGAAGTGACCGATATCACTGCGCTCAATGCCAAGCTGAAAATCACCGTTGCTAAGATAGACCAGCTGCGAACAGACATTGATGCCATCGTGGCAGAGATTGAAGGCGAGGAGTTGGAGGCATGAGCAGCGTGAACTTTATGGGAAAGCTGCTGGATGATGCAGCCGTTGAAGCAATCCCATTGGGGGAATTTGCTGAAATTAAACGTGGCACATCAATTACACAAAAAAACGTAACACATGGGGAAATCCCAGTAATTGCTGGTGGACGTACACCAGCCTATTTTCACAACGTAAGCAATCGTACCGGGCAAACAATTGTGATTGCCGGTTCTGGGGCATATGCAGGCTTTGTTAGTTGGTGGGAGCAGCCAATTTTTGTATCGGATGCCTTCACCGTAAAGACTTACACGGGCTTGCTGCCAAAATATTGCTTCTATTGGCTTCAAGGTATGCAACAACAGTTGCATGAGTTGCAAAGCGGCGGTGGTGTTCCTCATGTTTATCCACGAGATGTGGCGCCGCTACAAATCCCCATTCCATGTCCTGAAAACCCAGAAAAATCGCTTGAAATCCAAGGTGAAATTGTCCGAATTCTGGACAATTTCACCGAGCTGACCGCCGAGCTGACCGCCGAGCTGACCGCCCGCAAAAAACAGTACAACTACTATCGTGAAAAGTTGTTGAGTTTTGAAGACGGGGAAGTGGAGTGGAAGACGTTGGGGGAGCTATGCAGCATTAATGTAGGGCAAGCTCCAGCAGTTAATGAAGCAGGCGAATATCCATTTGTTAATGCAGGAACAACACCATCAGGTTATGTTTCCGCTTATAACACCGAGCCGGGCACGATTACAACGCCGTCGCGTGGACAGGGCGGAATTGGATATGTGGGATATCAAAACACTCGTTTTTGGTGTGGCCCCCTCTGTTACAGGATTCGCAGCACGAGTGAAATGCTTTTAACTCGTTTTTTATATCATGTCATGGCCAATTCCATGAAGGAAATAGTAGGGCTTGCGAATATGACAGGAGTGCCGGCATTGAACAAAAAGGATCTAGTCGGTTTTCCAGTACCAATACCCTCCCCGGATGAACAAATACGAATAGTCACCATCCTCGACAAATTCGATGCTCTGACTAGCTCCATCACCGAAGGCTTGCCTCGCGAAATTGAACTGCGTCAAAAGCAATACGAGCACTACCGAAATTTGCTGTTGAGCTTCCCGAAGCAAGAAGGAGTAGAGGCATAACATGGGCAAGACGCTGACCGAAATCGCCCAGCAACTGAGCACGTCGAAAACAGTCAAAAAAACTGTTCCTGAAAAAACCAAGGAAGTTGAAGAAGCGAAACCTGTGCCAAAGGTACAGCTGGTTTATGCCTTCAACGGCACAGGCAAGACCCGCCTTTCGAGAGAATTCAAGCAGCTGATTTCACCAAAAGCGGAGGGAGAAGAGGCTCAGTCGTCAGATTTGGCGTCTAAGAAGGTTCTCTACTACAGCGCATTCACGGAAGATCTGTTTTATTGGGATAACGACTTGGAGTTGGATGCCGAACCGAAACTAAAAATTCATCCCAACGCGTTCACCAAATGGGTTCTCGTGGAGCAAGGCAAAGACCAGAGCATCACCACCACTTTTCAGCACTACACCAGCGACAAGCTGACGCCGAGCTTCAGTCCAGACTTTTCGACGGTGAGGTTTTCATTTGAGCGCGGTAATAAGGAGCAAGAGTCGAACATCAAAATCTCTAAGGGCGAGGAAAGCAACTTCATTTGGAGTGTTTTCAACGCGCTGCTTGAGCAGTTGATTTCCGAGCTGAACATCGCAGAAGTTGTCAATCGTTCCACCGATGTTTTTAACAACTTGGAGTATGTTTTCATTGACGACCCAGTGAGCTCATTGGATGAAAATCATCTGATCGAGTTGGCGGTCAACTTGGCCAGTTTGATCAAATCCAGTGAATCCAATCTGAAGTTCATCCTCACGACCCACAGCCCCCTGTTCTACAACGTGCTTTTCAATGAGTTGAACAGCAAGGTTTGCTACATGTTGGAGCGTTTCGACGACGGCACTTTCGCCCTCACGGAAAAGTATGGCGACTCCAACAAGAGCTTTTCCTATCACTTACACCTGAAGCTAGCCCTTGAACTCGCGATTACCGAAAACAGGGTTGAAAGGTATCACTTCACCCTGCTGCGCAATCTCTACGAGAAAACGGCCAGCTTTCTGGGCTACTCAAAGTGGTCGGAGCTTTTGCCTGATGACAAACAGCTTTATCTGAGCAGAATCATCAATTTCACAAGCCACAGCACGTTGTCCAATCAAACCGTTGCAGTGCCAACGCCAGCGGAAAAAGCCACTGTCAAGTTGTTGCTTGAGCACTTGACAAGCAATTATGGCTTTTGGAAGCAGCAGGGAATCTGAAGATATGAGCGACATCACCCACCACACCGATTACCGCCAAGCGCTGGCAGTCATCAAACAGCGCATTCAAGCCTCGCAAACCCGTGCGGTGTTGGCGGTGAATGCGGAGCTGTTGGGGCTGTATTGGGATATTGGCCGCCAGTTGGGCGCCTGGCAGCGCGAACGCGCTTGGGGCTCGGCGGTGGTGGAGCACATGGCGCAGGATTTGCAGGCTAGCTACCCCGGTATGAAGGGCTTCTCTCGCACCAGCCTGTTTGCCATGCGGCAGTTCTACGCCTTCTTCAGCCCGCAGTTTGAAGTTGTCCCACAGCCTGTGGGACAAATGCCCTGGGGGCATGTGCGCACCCTGCTTGCCAAGGTCAAGTCGGCGGAGTTGGTTTTGCTGTACGCGCAGGCCTGCATCCAGCACGGCTGGAGCCGCACGGTGCTGGAGTGGCAGATCGAGCAGCGCTTTCATGAGCGTGTGGGCCAGGCGGTGGGTAATTTTGCCCAGACCCTGCCTGCGCCCCAGTCTGAGCTGGTGCAGCAAAGCCTGAAAGACCCGTACGTGTTTGATTTTCTAACCCTCACCGCACAGGCGGTGGAGCGCGATATCGAGAACCAGCTGGTCGCTCAGATAACCCGGTTTTTGCTGGAGTTGGGCAAGGGCTTTGCCTTTCTCGGGCGGCAATATCCCTTGGTAGTGAATGGCAGGGACTATTTTCTGGATTTGCTGTTCTATCACGCACGCCTGAAGTGCTACGTGGTGATTGAGCTGAAGGCGGGCGGGTTCAAACCCGAATACGTGGGTAAGCTTAATTTCTACCTGTCGGCCGTGGACGACCAGCTGCGTGCCGACGGTGACCAGCCGACCATCGGCCTGATCCTGTGCAAAGACAAGGACAAACTGGATGTGGAGTACGCCCTGCGAGACATCAACAAACCGATGGGCGTGAGCTCGTTCATCACCAAAGACATTCCCTTGTCCGTGCAGTCCCAATTGCCAACCGTTGAAGAGATTGAAAGCGAGTTGACCGCGCTGATTCGTAACGATGAGAACAAGCCGAATGACTGACTACAAAACCATCGCAGAATCGCGGAATTTTATTGTTCTCGATAAGTACGCCAAAGATTGGAAGGTCAATGAAAGCTACCAAAGCGAATACGACTTGGAGCGGGAATTCATTCAAGATTTGCAGAATCAGGGCTACGAGTATGCCCCCGGTTTAAAAACGCCTGAGATGCTGCTGGTCAATGTGCGCGAGCAGCTGCAAGCCTTAAACAACATGCAGTTTCTTGAGATCGAATGGCAGCGATTTGTGGAGACCTGGCTGGACAGGCCCAGTGACAGCATCGTCGATAAAACCCGCAAAATCCATGATGACTACATTCATGATTTTGTGTTTGACGATGGCCATATTCAGAACATCTACCTGCTGGATAAAAAGAACATCGCACGCAATAAGATGCAGGTGATCAAGCAGTTTGAGCAAACCGGTAGTCACGCCAATCGCTATGACGTGACAGTTTTGGTGAATGGTTTGCCATTGGTGCAGGTGGAGTTGAAGAAGCGCGGCGTGGCGATTCGTGAAGCCTTCAATCAGGTGCACCGCTACAGCAAAGAGAGCTTCAACAGCGGGCATTCGTTGTTCAAGTATTTGCAGCTGTTTGTTATTTCCAACGGCACCGACAGCCGCTATTTTGCCAACACCACGCAACGCAATAAAAACAGCTTCGACTTCACCATGAACTGGGCGAAGGCGGATAACAGTCTGATCAAGGACCTGAAAGACTTTACCGCCACCTTCTTCCAGAAAAATACCCTGCTCAATGTGTTGATGCAATATTCGGTGTTTGATGTCAGCAATACGCTCCTGGTGATGCGCCCCTACCAGATTGCCGCAACCGAACGCATCTTGTGGAAAATTAACAGCGCCTATCAAGCCAAGAACTGGAGCCAACTTGAGGGCGGCGGCTTCATCTGGCACACCACGGGCTCTGGCAAGACGCTGACCAGCTTTAAGGCGGCGCGTTTGGTAACCGAGTTAGAGTTTGTCGACAAGGTGTTCTTCGTGGTGGACCGCAAGGACCTGGACTACCAGACCATGAAGGAATATCAGCGTTTTTCGCCGGACAGTGTCAATGGGTCTGACAACACCGCCGGCCTCAAGCGCAACCTAGACAAAGACGACAACAAAATCATTGTCACCACCATCCAGAAGCTCAATCACTTGATGAAAAGCGAAGTCGACTTGCCCATTTACGGCAAGCAGGTGGTGTTTATTTTTGATGAGTGCCACCGCAGCCAGTTTGGTGAGGCTCAGAAGAACCTGAAAAAGAAGTTCAAGAAGTTTTACCAGTTTGGTTTTACCGGCACACCGATCTTTCCGCAAAACGCCCTTGGCGCAGAAACAACCGCCAGCGTGTTTGGCCGCGAGCTGCACTCTTATGTCATCACCGATGCGATTCGTGATGAGAAGGTGCTCAAGTTCAAGGTGGACTACAACGATGTGCGCCCGCAGTTCAAAGCTATCGAAAGCGAGCAAGATGAGAAAAAACTCAGTGCGGCGGAGAATAAGCAAGCCTTGTTGCACCCCGATCGCATTGCTGAGATTAGCCAGTACATCCTGAATAACTTCCGGCAAAAAACCCATCGCTTGCAAGCGGGTGGAAAGGGTTTCAATGCCATGTTTGCAGTCAGCAGCGTCGATGCCGCCAAGCTGTATTACGAGTCCTTCAAGGTGCTTCAGAAGAACAGCGACAAGCCTTTGAAAGTGGCCACCATTTTCTCGTTTGCGGCCAATGAAGAGCAGGACTCGATTGGCGACATTCAAGACGAAGGTTTTGATGTTTCCGCCATGAACGTCAGCGCGAAGGAGTTTTTAACTGCAGCGATTACAGACTACAACGCGCTGTTTAAGACCAACTTCGGCGTGGACAGCAACGGTTTTCAAAACTACTACCGCGATTTGGCGAAGCAGGTTAAAGCGAAAGAAATAGATTTATTGATTGTGGTTGGCATGTTCCTGACCGGCTTTGATGCCCCAACGCTGAACACCTTGTTTGTGGACAAAAACCTGCGTTATCACGGCTTGATGCAGGCGTATTCCCGGACCAACCGCATTTACGATGCCACCAAAACCTTTGGCAACATCGTCACCTTCCGGGATCTAGAGCAAGCCACGATTGATGCCATCACTTTGTTCGGTGACACAAACACCAAGAACGTGGTGCTGGAGAAAAGCTACAAGGAATACATGGAAGGCTTCACCGATGTTGTGACCGGTGAGGCACGACGTGGTTTTGTGGAAATTGTGGGGGAGTTAGAGCAGCGATTTCCTGACCCTGCAGCCATTGAAAAAGAGGTCGACAAAAAGGCCTTCGCAAAACTTTTTGGTGAGTATTTGCGCGTTGAAAACGTGCTGCAAAACTACGATGAATTTGCCAGCCTGAAGGCCTTGCAAAGTATCGATATGAATGACCCAGCGGTGGTTGAGGCATTCAAAATTCAGCATTATCTGAGTGATGAAAATCTGGCCGCATTGCAGACTATTACGATACCTGCTGATCGGAAAATTCAGGATTACCGTTCAACCTACAACGACGTTCGCGAGTGGTTGCGGCGGGAAAAATCGGCCGCAGAAAAAGAAAAATCGACCATCGATTGGGATGACGTGGTCTTTGAGGTGGACCTGCTTAAGTCACAAGAGATCAACCTAGACTTCATTCTGGAACTGATTTTTGAAAACAATAAGAAGGTTAAAGACAAAGCCTCACTGGTTGAAGACGTTCGCAGGGTGATTCGCGCGAGCCTTGGTAATCGCGCCAAAGAAAGCTTGCTGATTGATTTTATTAATCAAACCGACCTGGACCAGATTGGCGATAAGGCCAGTGTGATTGACGCCTTCTTCACTTTTGCACAAGCCGTGCAACAGCGTGAGGCACAAGAGCTAATTAGCACAGAGAACCTGAATGCGGAGGCGGCTAAGCGTTATATCGCCAACTCGCTGAAACGGGAATTTGCCAGTGACAATGGCACCGAGCTCAATGGCGTTCTGCCCAAAATGAGCCCTTTAAATCCGCAGTACCTGACAAAAAAGCAGAGCGTTTTCGAAAAAATAGCCGCTTTTGTTGAGAAGTTTAAAGGTGTGGGCGGGCATGTCTAATGGGATCGCCCCCAGCCTCGACTCTGCTTGCGTTAAGGTTTTTCGTCCGATGTTTAATTTCATCAAGGCGAAGTGCACCGAAGGAGTTGCGCTATGAGCGACGATAAAAAGCCAGTCCACACAAAAGAAAAAGATGGCCGCTTAAATAAGAAGCCGAAAACTTCAAGGAAAAACGAAATCTCCCTCGTCCGCTCCTCAGCGGCCGAGTACCTGACCTTTGTTGCCGCCACTGGCAAGGCGCAAAGCAGCGTTGAAATGCGCTACGAGGATGAAAACCTCTGGCTCACGCAGAAGATGATGGCCACGCTCTACGACGTGTCGGTGCCCGCCGTCAGCCAACATTTGAAGCGCATCTACGCCGACAACGAGCTGGAGCGCGAGGCAACTGTTAAGCAGTTCTTAATCGTTCAAACCGAAGGCGAGCGCGAAGTTCAGCGCAAGGTGGATCACTACAGCCTGCAGGCCATCATCGCCGTGGGCTTCAAGATTGAAAACGAACGCGCCGTGCAGTTTCGTAAATGGGCCAACCAGATCGTCAAGGATTACACGATTCAAGGGTGGGTCATGGATACGGAGCGCTTGAAGAGTGGCGGCAGCGTTCTGACGGATGAATTCTTCGAACGGCAGCTGGAAAAAGTTCGGGAAATCCGCGCATCCGAGCGCAAGTTCTACCAAAAGATTACCGACATTTACGCGACCTCGCTCGACTACGACACATCGGCCACGGCGACCAAGCGCTTTTTTGCGGCGGTTCAGAACAAGCTGCATTACGCCATTCATGGCCAGACAGCGGCCGAGGTGATCGTAGACCGGGCTGATCACAGACAAGAAAACATGGGGCTGACCAGTTGGGAGGGCGCGCCCCAAGGGAAGGTTCACAAATACGACGTTGCCATTGCCAAGAACTACTTGTCGGAGTTCGAGATGGCGCAGATGCAGCGAATTGTTTCGGCCTATCTCGACATGGCAGAACTTCAAGCCATGCGCCGCATGCCTATGACCATGGCGGATTGGGAAGAGCGCCTTAGCGGCTTCCTGAAACTGTGGGACCGGGAGGTACTGCAGGACGCAGGCAAGGTGACGGCAGAAATTGCCAAGGCGTACGCCGAGAGTGAATTTGAAAAATACCGCATCGTGCAGGACCGGTTGTTTGAGAGTGACTTTGATCGAGTGATCAAGCAAATTGAGTCTGGCAGCCAACCCGATATCGCCGAGGAATAGCGGCTATGGCCACAAAAACGAACACGCCCAGCTGGAGCGACGTAAAGACCAAGCTCTTGGACTTTGACCGCGCTGGTTTGCTCGGACTGCTGCAAAACCTGTACGCGGCCAACAAGGACAACCAAGCCTTTTTCCACGCTCGCCTGAGTCTTGGCGACGACGTGCTCAAGCCGTACAAGGTCACCATCGACCGCTGGCTTTGGCCCGACATGTTCAAGAATCAAGACACCTCGGTCGCCAAAGCTAAAAAGCCTATCGCCGATTACAAAAAAGCCATTGGCCAAGCGGAAGGTCTGGCCGAACTGATGGTGTTTTACTGCGAACGGGCAGCAGGGTTCAGTCATGAAGTTGGGCTGCAGGATGAGGGCTACTTCGACGCGCTGGTGCGGATGTTCGAGCAGGCTTTAAAAACCGTCGCCAGTTTGGCCGACGCGCAACGCCAGCCCTTATGGGACAGACTGGATACCGTGCGCAGGACCTGTCACAACTTCGGCTATGGCGTCGGTGACGATATGGACGACTTGCTTGCCGAGTACGGGACCGATGAGTGAACGCGATCAGTTAGCCGCGCTGCAAACCGAAAACGCCCGCCTGATCGCGCTGCTGAACGTGCGAGGCATCGAATGGCGTTTGACGCCTCAGCCAATCCCGCCGGAACCAGCGCCGCCCGCGCCGGAGCCAGAATCATCCCGTTTTTCCACCGCCGAAAAAATGTCGATATTTCGTCGTCTGTTTCGTGGCCGCACGGATGTTTATCCAATCCGCTGGGAAAGCAAAACAACCGGCAAGTCTGGCTACGCACCGGCCTGCGGCAATGAGTGGCTGGCTGGCGTTTGCGAAAAGCCGCGTATCAAATGCGGGGAATGCAATAACCGCCTACTGATTCCGTTGTCGGATCAGGTGATCTACGAACACCTTGCCGGTAAACGGACGGTCGGCGTCTATCCACTGTTGCCCGACGACACCTGCCATTTTCTCGCCGCTGATTTCGACGAGGAGCAATGGCGGGAGGATGCCAAGGCGTTTTACCAATCGTGTCAAGAACTGGGTGTGCCGGTCGCCCTTGAGATATCGCGCTCCGGCAATGGTGCGCATGCTTGGGTTTTCTTCTCCGGCAGCGTATCGGCTAGGGATGCGCGCCGACTCGGCACGGCCATCATCAGCCACACCTGCGCCCGAACTCGCCAGCTCAAGCTCGAATCCTACGACCGCTTGTTTCCCAATCAGGATTCAATGCCCAAAGGCGGTTTCGGCAATCTGATCGCGCTGCCACTGCAGAAGCATCCGCGTGAGAACGGATGCAGTGTGTTCGTGGATGCGGACTTGCGACCTTACCGGGATCAGTGGGGATTCTTGGCCTCGATCCTGCCAATGCCGGCGCACGATCTCGAGCCCATCATTCTGAGGGCGACGGGCAACGCGCACCCACTCGACGTGACCTTCATCGATGAGGAAGATCAAAAAGAACCGTGGAAACGATCCGCAGCCGTCAGCAAGAAGCTGGTCGGACCGATGCCGAAGTCGCTTACGGTGACGCTGGCCAACCTGATCTATTTTGAAAAGGCAGAACTCCCGCAGTCACTGGCCAATCGGCTGATTCGATTGGCGGCCTTCCAGAATCCTGAGTTTTACAAAAAGCAGGCGATGCGCTTTTCTGTGTGGGATGAACCACGTGTGATTGGCTGCGCTGAAAACCACCCCAACCATATTGCGTTGCCGCGCGGTTGCCTAGATGCCGCGCTGGCGCTACTTCGTGACAATTCGATGGGCTGCGAGATGGTCGACGAGCGATACGTGGGCTTGCCACTGGACGTTGCGTTTGCGGGTACTTTGCGGCCAGATCAAGAGTTCGCCGTGGCCGCCATGCTGCATCACGATGCGGGCGTCCTGTGCGCGCCGACGGCCTTTGGCAAAACGGTGACGGCCGCTGCGATGATTGCTCGCCGTGGCGTCAATACGCTGGTGCTAGTGCATCGAACCGAACTGCTCAAACAATGGCAGGAGCGCCTGCAATCATTCCTGGGCGTTGGCAAGGGCGTGGTCGGCACCATCGGCGGCGGCAAGGCGAAACCAACCGGAAAAATCGACATTGCAGTGATGCAGTCCTTGTCGCGCCAGGGTGAAGTGAATTCGCTGGTCGAAAACTACGGTCACGTGATCGTGGACGAATGCCATCACGTTGGTGCGGCATCGTTTGATGCAATTCTGAAGCAGGTCAAAGCCAAATACGTGCTCGGCCTGACGGCCACGCCGATTCGCCGTGATGGTCAGCAGCCGATTATTTTCATGCAATGCGGGCCAACTCGCCACACCGCCGCCAAGCCCACGGGTGCGCCGCATGATCTGGCGGTCACACCGTGCACACTGCACTCGCGGATTGATTTGCCGCAGGAAGTGGGGATTCAGGATGTTTTCCGGCACCTTGCCATTGACCAAGCCCGAACAGACGCGATTGCTGCCGAAGTCATCAACGCCTACGGCCAGGGTCGCAAGGTGCTGGTGCTGACTGAGCGCACCGAACATCTCGATGCCATCCAAACCGCCTTGGGCGACAAGGTGCCATCGTTGTTTGTCCTGCACGGGCGGATCGCCAAGAAACAACGTGCCACACTGATCGCGGAACTCAATGCGCTGCCGCCCGATGCCCCGCGTGTACTGCTGGCGACCGGCAAACTGGTCGGAGAAGGGTTCGATCATCCCCCGCTGGATACCTTGGTGCTGGCCATGCCGGTGTCTTGGAAGGGGACCTTGCAGCAATACGCGGGTCGATTGCACCGCGAGCACGCGACCAAGACCGATGTGCGCATCATCGACTTTGTCGATACCGGCCACCCAGCGCTGCTGCGGATGTGGGATAAGCGGCAGCGTGGTTATCGGGCGATGGGGTATCGGCTGGGTTCGGATGACTTAAGTGACTTCTGACTTGGCAGGGCGGTCAGTGATATGAAAACTTATTTTCATTGTTGCAAGTCAAATTAAAGAACACTTTAATGGGTGGGGGTAGAAATCTCTTCGGCCCATGGCCAGAGATGCGTGCGCTTGCACAGATTTTTGCGCGTGCAAATTGAAAACAATTTTTATGGACGACCTCGTGGGTGCTCAAAGGCGCTTTAACAGGCCTGCCAACCGCCCTTGATAACAATTTGCGGTATTTTTGACGGTATCTCAAAATAAATACTTCAGAAAACCTTTATTCCATGCGGTTTACAGCCCGGTTTGTGATCCCCGCCAGCGCACCAGTCTTTGCTTTCAAAGCGTTTACATACAATTGTCTCGGTATTTAAACCCAAGGCAAAACATGAACCCCAGCGCTTCCCTTTTCCAGCCCTTTACTTGCAAGTCGCTTCATCTGCCTAACCGCATCGTGATGGCGCCAATGACGCGTTCCTTCTCGCCTGGGGGTGTTCCTACCGATGCGGTAACGGCTTACTACCAACGCCGTGCTGAGGCTGCGGTGGGGTTGATCGTTTCGGAGGGAACGGTGGTGGAGCGCCCCGCAGCTGCGAATGATCCCAATGTGCCTCACTTTTACGGAGACGCAGCGCTTGCCGCATGGCAGCGGGTCATTGAGGGTGTTCACGCGTCTGGCGGCGTGATGGCGCCGCAACTTTGGCATGTGGGCGCGGTACGTAACCGCCGATCCGACTGGCAGCCGCCGGGTCCGTGGGATTCACCGTCAGGAAAGTCTTCGGCAAACAAAACGCTGGGTGAGCCTATGAGCGACTCCACTATCGCAGACACTATTGCCGCCTTTACGCGAGCAGCGGGAGCGGCCAAGCGACTAGGCTTTGATTCCATTGAACTCCATGGAGCCCACGGTTACCTCATCGACCAGTTTTTTTGGGATGTGACCAATACACGCGATGACAAGTACGGTGGAAGCACTTTGGTTCAGCGCGGGCGTTTTGCTGCTGACATTTTGAAAGCCGTACGCGCCGAGGTCGGCCCAGACTACCCTGTGATCATTCGCCTTTCTCAGTGGAAGCAACAAGACTACGCGGTGCAAATGGCCAAGACGCCGCAAGAAATGGAGGCCTGGCTTGCGCCTTTGGCTGATGCAGGCGCTGATATTTTCCATTGCTCGCAGCGCCGTTTTTGGGAGCCTGAGTACGAGGGCTCTGATCTGAACTTTGCGGGCTGGGCGAAAAAACTCACAGGCAAACCCACGATCACAGTGGGCTCGGTAGGTCTCTCCGGTGAATTTATCGCCTCCTTTGGTGGCGAATCTTCGCAACCTGCATCACTGGATGAATTGATGCGCCGCTTTGACCGAGGTGATTTTGATTTGGTCGCTGTGGGCCGCGCTTTAATCAGCGATCCTGATTGGGTGCTTAAAGTGCGTGACGGCCGAGATACCGAATTCAAAGACTATTCGCCCTCAGCGCTTGCTAGCTTGTGAACACCATGACGAACCAAACCCCCGCCGTCAGCCCCGATGAGTTTGACGAAATTGACGCCATCTTGGACGATTTGCGCGAGCGCAATGACGAAACACCGCAGTGGGAATTTTGCGAAGGCGTGATGGCCGCGCTGATTTGCAGTCGCCGCGCGATTAGCGCAGATGAATACCTCGACGTACTTTTGGGCGTTGCGCCTGAAACAGTACCTACTGAAAAACCTGCTGAAGATCTCGCTGAATTTGAGGGCAGTTTTGCCGATGCAGCCCAGTGCCAGCGGTTTATGGACATTTGGACGAAGCGTTGGGCAGAAATTGCCAGCGCTTTGTCTAAAGAGATTGAGTCCTTAGACGACGAAAACGCGTATCAGCCCGAAGTGATGGACGTGCGCGGAGCGATCGCTTCCTTGTCTGATGAGGAACGTGCTGAGCTGGGTGATGATGCGATTCCGTCTTTCGCCCAAGTATGGGCTTTGGGCTTTATGTTCGTGGTGGAAAACTGGCCCGAGGAGTGGGCGCCCCCAAAAGACAAAGTTGCAGCCAAGTGGTTAGATGCGGCCTTGGAGTCCATCGTTGCGCTAACCGAAGATGACGATGGCGAGCCTGAAGTGTCACCCTTTAGCGATGACACGCCACCGACCATGAGTAAAGCCCGTGTGAATGCGTTTGCTGACGGGATGTGGGCGGTCTACGACTTGTATGAACTCTGGCGTGGTGTGGGGCCGAGGGTCGAAACGGTTCGTAAAGTGGCAGAACCTGGGCGCAATGATGTTTGTACTTGTGGCAGCGGTAAGAAATTTAAGAAGTGTTGTGGCGCAGGCTAGCGGTAGCGAATTTTCATAAGCAAGATTAGCGACGCAAATGACACGGTGATCGCGTTCGCAATCACGATAGGCCACTCGCGTAGCAACAATCCATAAATCAGCCACATCCCGACGCCCACAGTAAAACTGCTGTACCCCAAAAGGGAAATACCACCCACATCTTTGCTGCGGTAGGTGTGCAGGGCTTGGGGAATAAAACTCACGGTGGTTAAGGTGGCAGCGAGGCTACCAACCCAATCAGAAATTTGCATATTTTGTTTCAGCGTTCTTGTGCTGTCCAGTCCACGAGCGCGTCAAATGCTGCGCGGGCGGCTGGGGCGTTGGGGTGATTGACCAGAGCGACCAAAACATAATGTTTGCCGCTGGTGGCGTGAACAAAGCCCGCAATGGCGGTGACACCGTTGATGCTTCCGGTTTTCAAATGGGCGCTGCCTTGGCTGTTAGATTTGCTGCGTTTCATCGTTCCGTCGATGCCGCTAATGGGTAAAGAGGCAATGAATTCGGGCATCAGGGGCGAGCGATACGCGCTTTGCAGCAAGCGCCCCAAGGCTTGGGCGCTGATACGCTCGGTACGCGACAAGCCCGAGCCGTTATCCATGTTCAAAGGCTCGTCTTGGCTAATGCGCTCTTGCCACCAGCGCTGCATCACGGCGCGTGAAGCAGGAAAATTGCCTGCAGAGCCATTGCCATCGCGCCCCAATGTCAAAAACAATTGCTGCGCCATCACGTTGTTACTGAACTTGTTGATGTCGCGAATGATCTCCGCCACGGGCGCTGAACGAACTTCGAACAAGGGCTTTTCTGAGGCAAGGCGCGGTGGCACATTTCCAAAACGCACTGCGCCAGAGAGCTTTCCGCCCAAGTTGCTCCAAAGCCCTTGCACCGCGCGGGGCGCGAAATTTGCTGGATCGGCATACGCCACAGGCCACACTCTTTCCCCGCAACTCAAGGGGTAGCTTCCGGTAAAGCGAATGCGCAAAGGGTCTGAAAAATCCGGCTTCAATGTTGCGCGGTAGTCGTTGCAGGCCGTAGCGGACAAGACCACCGAATTTTGGGTTTGAACGCCAGCTAGAGGCGGATCGTATTGAACGTGGGCGACGTTGCCCCCTGGGGCGGGCGTAAAAGTCATCACCACTGATTTGTAGTTCAACAGCAGCGCGTCGGGGCTGGCGTTGTAGGGGCGCAAAGGCTCGCCGTCAAATGCGCCGGGATCACTTTCAGGAACCTCAAAGGCGCTGCGGTCAAGAACGATATCCCCCCGAATGGAGGTAATACCTGTGCCCTGAAGGCGACGCAATAGCAACCATAAGCGCTCCAACACTAACTTGGGATCGCCTTGTCCTTGGATATACACATTGCCGTTAAGCACACCCTCGCGCACCGTGCCATCGATAAACACTGGCGTAGCCCAGGTGTAGGCCGGCCCAAGCAGTTCGAGGGCGGCAAAGGTGGTTGCAAGCTTCATGACTGAGGCGGTTTGCATCGGTGCTGAAACCCGGTGGCTTAGGCGGGGTTGGGCCGCGCTCGAGGAAGACACCGCCTCAACCACTAAAAATGCGGCCGAATCACGGGGAATTTTTGCCTTTGCCAATTCCGCGTCAACGCTTGCAGGAATCTGCGCCCAA
>QYPA01000056.1 GCA_007279715.1 Comamonadaceae bacterium
ACCCCGACTCCCTCAAATGCCAGGCTACCACTTGGTTCGAAGTGATGGTAGCGGGATCACCATGGTCAACATTGGCGTGGGCCCCGCCAACGCTAAAAACATCACCGACCATATTGCGGTGCTGCGCCCGCACGCTTGGATCATGCTGGGGCACTGCGCCGGACTGCGTAATACCCAACAACTCGGCGACTACGTATTGGCCCACGGCTATGTCCGCGAAGACCATGTGCTTGATGAAGAGTTACCTTTGTGGGTTCCAATACCGGCATTGGCTGAAATTCAATTGGCTTTAGAGCAGGCCGTCGCCGATGTCACCCACCTCCAAGGCGCTGCACTCAAAAGCATTTTGCGAACCGGCACAGTGGCCTCCACCGACAACCGCAACTGGGAACTCTTACCGAACAACCAGCCCCAACGGCGCTTTAGCCAAAGCCGCGCCGTGGCGCTCGACATGGAAAGCGCGACCATTGCAGCCAATGGTTTTCGTTTTCGGGTACCGTACGGAACACTGCTTTGTGTGAGCGACAAACCATTGCATGGTGAAATCAAATTGCCCGGCATGGCCAATCACTTTTACCGTGAGCGTGTTGACCAACATTTACGCATCGGTATGCGTGCGATTGAGCTCTTACGTGAACGCGGACTCAACCAATTGCACAGCCGGAAATTGCGCAGTTTTGCCGAAGTGGCCTTTCAATAACCGCAGCAATACACCTCACTCTACCTACTACTTTCATGACAATGGATTCTTTATTTGAGGTCGCGCACTTAAGCAAACGCTTTGGTGACAACACCGTGGTCGATGACCTTTCGTTCTCGATCGCGCCAGGGGAATGCTTGGGCGTGATTGGCCCCAACGGAGCAGGTAAAACAACCACGATTCGGATGTGCTTAGGGCTGACGGCTCCCGACAGCGGAACTATCACCGCACTGGGATTGCAGATGCCACGCGATGCGCTGGCGATCAAAGCGCAATTAGGCGTGGTTACGCAACTCGATACGCTCGACCCCGATTTCAACTGCGCCGAGAATTTACTGGTCTACGGCCGCTATTTCGGAATGAAAGACGCAGCGATCCAAGAGCGTATTCCTGCGCTTTTAGAGTTTGCCTCGCTTACCAGCAAAGCCAAAGCCAAGCCCGGCGAACTCTCTGGCGGCATGAAGCGGCGTCTGAGCTTGGCTCGCGCTTTGGTCAATGACCCACGTTTGTTGTTGCTTGACGAACCCACCACGGGCTTAGACCCCCAAGCCAGACATTTGATGTGGGAGCGTTTGCAGCTTCTCTTGCAGCAGGGTAAATCGATTCTCTTAACCACCCACTTTATGGATGAGGCCGAGCGCTTGTGCTCGCGCCTGTTGGTGCTAGACCATGGTAAAAAAATTGCCGAAGGCGCACCGCGTGACCTGATTGCGCAATACCTTGAGCCGGATGTAGTCGAAGTCTTTGGCGTAGGCGCTTTGGCGTTGGCAAAGAGTCCGCTTGCCGCATTGGCTGCGCGGGTTGAGGTTAGCGGAGAAACCGTGTTTTTCTATACCCATACCGCCACGGACCTTCTGAACGCTTTGGGGCAATACCCTGCGCTGCGCACCTTGCACCGCCCTGCCAATTTAGAAGACCTTTTTCTCAAACTCACCGGACGCCAGATCCGCGAAGACGCCTAATATGCAAAACACTTCAACGCAAAACCCATGGCGTGCTCCGCGCTTAACGCTGCGCTTTTGGCCCGTTTTTTTACGCAATCTTTTAGTCTGGCGCAAGCTGGCTATTCCGAGTTTGGTTGGAAATATTGCCGAACCCTTGATGTGGTTGGTCGCCTTTGGTTATGGCATGGGAGCCTTGGTGGGGCAAATCACAGTGGACGGCCAGCCCGTTCCCTATATTTTGTTTTTAGCCAGCGGCTCTATTTGCATGAGCGCCATGCAAGCCGCTTCCTTTGAAGCGCTCTATTCCGCATTCTCTCGCATGCATGTCCAAAAAACATGGGATGGCATCTTGAATGCGCCCGTGGGCTTGGACGATATTGTCTTGGCTGAAATGCTCTGGGCCGCGTTCAAAGCGCTGTTCACGGTGACAGCAATTTTGGGCGTGATGTTGGTCCTACAAATCAGCCAAAGTCCGAAACTGCTTTTGGCGTGGCCGATCTTGCTGGGCGTGGGGATTACGTTTAGCTCCATGGCTTTGGTGTTTAACGCCATGGCCAAAGGATATGACTTTTTTACTTATTACTTCACTTTATTTTTGACTCCAACCATGTTTTTAAGTGGTGTGTTCTTCCCATTGGAACAATTGCCACCTGCCGTGCGATTGATTGCTGACTGGCTGCCTTTGTCGCATGCAGTTGCATTGGTTCGGCCTTTGTTTATGGACCAGTGGCCTGTCAATGTCATTGGCCATGGCAGTGTTTTATTGGCCTATGCCGTGGTGTCTTTTTGGGTCGCGTTGGGCTTAACGCGCAAACGGTTCGGGCAATAAATTCTCGATCCCTCCGCATAAAACGACGAAGCGTTGACAATCGGGGGATGCATGCTTATGAATCACTCACGCCCGATGTCGTATTAGACGCTTTGGAACACGTCGGTCTGCGCGGCGACGGTCGCCTAACCGCCCTGTCCTCGTATGAAAACCGGGTGTACCAAGTCCAACTCGAAGATGGCAGCGCTGTAGTCGCCAAGTTTTACCGTCCACAGCGCTGGAGTGATGCCCAAATTTTGGAAGAGCATGACTTCGCAAACGCCTTGATGGCGGCTGAAGTTCCCGTCATTGGTCCCATGCGCATAAATGGTGAAACGATGCACCACTTTGGCGGTTTTTCATTTAGCGTCAGCCCGCGCCGGGGCGGGCGACCGCCGGAGTTAGACGATGCCGAAGTTTTGGAATGGATCGGCCGTTTTTTAGCGCGTATTCATACCGTGGGGGCAAAGAAAGCGTTTGTAGTTCGTCCTACCCTGAACTTAGAAAATTTCGCCTTAGAACCCAAAGAATGGTTGCTCCACCACGAGATGGTTCCTTTGGATGTGCAGTCCACGTGGACCAAGGCCTGTCAAAATGCGATCGATTTGATTGCCGCCTATCCTGCGCTCACCGGTACCCAAGCCTGCGAGACCCGATTGATTCGCTTGCACGGTGACTGCCACCCTGGCAATATTTTGTGGACTCCGACAGACGCTGCCGCCAGCGCGGGCCCCGGGCCGCACTTTGTAGATTTAGACGACGCCCGGATGGGCCCGGCGGTGCAAGACTTTTGGATGCTGCTCAGCGGGGACCGCAGCCAACGCACCCGCCAACTCGGCGCCTTGGTCGATGGCTACGAGCAATTTCGCGAGTTTGACCGCGAAGAACTCGCCTTAATTGAACCCTTGCGCACTTTGCGTCTTATTCATTACAGTGCGTGGTTAGCTCGCCGCTGGAGTGACCCGACTTTCCCGGTAAATTTTCCTTGGTTTGGTTCCAGCGACTATTGGCAAGGCCAAGTCCAAATGCTTCAAGAACAGTGCGAAGCCATGCTAGAGAACCCATTGATTGTTTAAGCTATGCCCCACTCACACGCATCGTCAAAGCCCCAACTCAAACTCAACCTGATTGGCGCAGGGCGGGTCGGCCAAACGCTGGCGCATTTGGCTACAAAGAGTAAAGCGGTGCAGGTTCAAGATGTGCTCACCACATCACTGGCGAGCGCCCAAGCAGCTTGCACCTTTATCGGCGAGGGCCGTGCCGTAGAGAATATACAAGCGATGCGCCCAGCCGATCTGTGGATGATTGCGACCCCCGATGCGCAGATCGGCGAGGCGGCGCAAGCCCTCGCTGATTGCATAGGGGCAACACCCACGCTAGTGTTTCATTGCAGCGGGGCCCTAAGCAGCAACACCTTAGAGCCGTTAAAAATTCACGGCGCACTGCTTGCCAGCGCTCACCCGATTTTGAGCTTCACAAAGCCCGAACTAGCCTGTATGCAGTGGCATGGAACGCCGTGCGCGTTAGAGGGAGACGCAGCGGCGATTGCGGTGCTCGAACCCTTGATGACCGACCTAGGTGCCCACTGCTTTGAAATTCAAAGTGAAGACAAACTGCTGTACCACGCAGGCGCCGTGTTTGCTACCAATTTTTTACCTGTCTTGCAATCGGTGGCCGAAGCCGCTTGGGAAAAAGCAGGGGTTCCCGACGACATCATTCAGCGCTTACGCGCCTCTTTGCTGGCCAATGCGGTGAACAACATCGTTGGCTTAGGTCCCCACGCCGCGCTGACTGGTCCTGCGGCTCGGGGCGACCTAGCGGCTATCGCTCGCCAAGCGCAAGCCGTTTCACAATGGGATACGCAAGCGGGTGAAGCCTATAGCGCCTTGAGCGCCCTCGGACTGCGGCTCGCTGGACACTGAGTTTTTTAGCGCCTCCGAGCATTCAGGTTTTGGCGGATAAAAACCACCAGCATGGTCGCTGCCAACATCGCAAGCATGCGCTGAACCACCGTGTTTTCTTCAAAATCAAGAACCTCTGTGAGCAAGGTGTAAACCGTGAAAACCAATGCGGCGGCGACGCAGCGCAAGCGCCACCCCTTCGGGTCTAAGTAAGAGCCATCCACCCTTTGAAGAAGGACATGGCCCATCAAACCCGCCAGCATTCCCAACCCTGCGCCAACAGCTACATCGCCCGCCCAATGCGCCCCTACGGCGATGCGTGACAAGCCAACCAGCGCGGCAATAAGCCACAGCCAACGAAACGAGCGCCTGCGCGCTGCGTCGATGGCGAAATACAAACTCGTTGCAACAGCAAAGGCGGTTAAGGTGTGTCCCGAGGGCATAGACACCAACTCGAGTTTTTCACCGGCCATATGTATCAAGGTATTGTCTATCTCCGCCGCCGGACGGGGACTCACAATCAAGCCTTTGCCCAGCCGAGCAAACACCATGGCAAATGGAGCGGCGCACAGCCACGCCCACATCAATCGGGGCTGGCGCACCAACAAAGGCGAGGTGATTGCCAACACCGCCCAGCCGTTTCCAAATGCAGAGAGCCCAGTCCAAACAACCATAGGCACAAAAGCACAGGCATGGTTGATCGCCAAAAACAGCGCAGGCTCCCACCAGTGCAGCCACAGCGGGGCGCTGATAAAAATCACCAAAAAAGGGACGGCCCACATCCACCGATGCGTTGGATTATCCGAAGTGAATAAAGAACTCAAGGACGATCCTCCAAAGTAAGTCGTGGCTGCGCTTTTCCTGACCAGCCATGGCAGGCATACAACCGAAACGCCGCCAGAGGTTGTCCTAAATGCAAGACGTTTTGCGTTTCCAATAGCGTGCAGTTAGTGAAACCGTACTCACCCAAGGGAGGGGCGTAAGCCATATGCGACCAATCGACGAGCAAGGTATCCGCCCCCATCGGCAAGTTCCCCGCCCACAAATCGAACTGGTCAAAACGGTCTTCGAGCACATGCACTGGCAGGGGCCGCGCGTACCAAGCTAAGCGGCTTGCCAAGGTCCAATTTTGGACCGACAGACTCTTCAAATCATGCTGTAAGGCCAGCGCTTTTGCCCGCTCTGAAGCTTTCTCCCAGCCGTGCAAATCAGCAAAAGGATTGCTTCCTACGGGCACATTGTTGAAACCCATCGCTAAGAAGGGTTGGCCTGCCGTCAGCATCAATCCTAGCAAGGCAGCGCTTAAGACGACCTGAGCAAGCAAGAGAATCTTTACGCCGAAAGCTTGGAATCTTGATTTAGCAGTTTGAGCCCATCTCGCCAAAGACACACCCGCAAACGGGGCCAAAGCCACCCATGCTGGCGCAGTCCAATGCGGCAAGCTACTCCCACCGCCTGCCATCAGGGCCATCACCATCCAAGGCAGATAAAAGAACACCCGCAGGACGGCAACACGGGGTTTGCCTTGCTGTACTTCACCGTCTTCTTTAAGCCCGCCCAAGCCCCACCACAACAAGGGACCAAACGCAAACACTTGCACCAAAGCAAACTGCGCCACGTTGCGCCCACTCCAAATACTCCCAGCGCCGTGTTGCGCTTGGTAGGCAAAAGAAATCCAACCGTTTTGCGCATTCCAAACAAATACCGGCAACACCATCGTGATAGCTAGCAGCACTGCAAGCCACGCCCAAGGGTTACGTAGGACACGAACGCCATGGGCCGCCAGCAAACACACGCCCACCGCCAACGCAGCCAAGACGGCGGTGTATTTGCTGAGTCCCGCCAAGCCCAACATCACGCCCAACACCACCCAAGGCCAAGGGCGTTGGATTGCAGAGGCTTGCATCAGAACTCGGGTTTGCCACATCAACGCCACCGTGAAAAACATCAGTAACGAATCGGGTAACAAACCAATTCCTAAAACGTGTAAGAGTGGGGACAAGGCCAAGGCCACCAAGGCCCAAAATCCAGCGCCTGAATTCTCTTGGAAAGACTCGGCCAACTGATACACACCTGCCGCAGTCGCAAGCCACAAAGTACCCGGTAAAACACGCAACAGAACCGTCGGCAGATCCAGTGCAACCCCTGGCCACTGCAACCAACCCACCAAGGGCGGGTGGTCAAAATAACTCATAGCAGGATGCAATGCATACAGCAAATAATGGGCTTCATCGACCGACAAACCCACGGCCGCACCCATGAGACCGTGCAACACGCCCATGCCACAGAGCAACCACACCGAGCGGCGATCGAAAGGGTAAAACTGCTGCAAAGACATCAAAACAGGAAGATCGAAAATATGAACATCCCGCAGTCTAAACTCTGTGCTGTCCGTTTTTAAAATAGACCCCCATCGCAAACATTGACAAACCCAAGGAAAAGAAATGCCCACCTACCACGTTGAAATGCTCGAAGGCCGCACCGTTGAGCAAAAGAAAAAACTCGTTCAAGAGATCACCCGTGTCACCGTCGAAGTATTGGGCGGCTCACCTGACGCTGTTGATATTTTGATCACCGATGTCAAACCTGAAAATTGGTCTACTGGTGGAAAACTTTGGAGCGAACCGCGCTGATAAACAGTTTTACCTCCCAAGCAAAGGTACACTGACAGCATGTGCCAATTGCTTGGAATGAACAGC
Organism: Comamonadaceae bacterium; assembly: GCA_007279715.1. Lineage (GTDB taxonomy): Bacteria > Pseudomonadota > Gammaproteobacteria > Burkholderiales > Burkholderiaceae_C > Allorhodoferax. The sequence goes on from QYPA01000056.1 coordinate 7,053, forward strand.
CGCTTGCCGGCCAGTCTGACGCTCAGTTTTACCGGATTTTCACAGCGCGGCGGGTGTACCGACCACCACGCCGACGGCTGGGGTATTGCCTTCTTTGAAAGCGATGGCGACTTGCCTGGTAAAGCCGCCCGCACTTTCGTTGACAAAGAGAGTGCTTCGACCTCCCCGATTGCGCAGATGCTTCGCACCTACCCGATCAAAAGCCATAACGTCGTAGCCCACGTGCGCAAAGCCACGGTAGGAGCAGTCAATTTAGAAAACTGCCATCCTTTTGTGCGTGAACTGTGGGGTCGTTATTGGGTTTTTGCCCACAATGGTGATCTTAAAGACTTCAATCCACCCCTGCACGGAAGCTTCAAACCCGTTGGGACAACCGACAGTGAGTGGGCGTTTTGCTGGATGCTGCAAGAGATGAACAAGTCCCACGCCGGAGTTCCCACGGAAGAGGAGCTCACACATACCTTGCGTGATCTCTCAAGCCAAATTTCAGCCCACGGAACCTTTAATTTTTTAATGAGTAACGGCCAAGCGCTGTGGGCCCATGCCAGCACCAAGCTGCACTACGTTGTCCGCCAGCATCCGTTTAGTGAGGTTCAGTTAAAGGACGAAGACATGAGCGTCGACTTATCGCAGCTCAACTCCCCGCAAGACCGCCAAGTCATCATCGTGACCGAGCCGCTCACCCACAACGAGCGTTGGGTGGCCATGGCCGCCGGCGAGCTGCTCCTGTTTATGGACGGACAGCCGCTTGGAGCGCGTCCATAAATAAGGCGGCCACATCACAGCCGGTTTGATCCGCAATTTCTTGAAAGCAGGTCGGACTGGTCACGTTGATTTCTGTGAGGTGGGTGCCAATGATGTCCAAGCCCACCAAAAGCAATCCCCGCGCTGCCAAAATCGGCCCCAAGGCTTGGGCAATTTCTCTGTCACTCTTTGAGAGCGCTTGCGCCACGCCCAAGCCCCCGGCAGCCAAGTTACCCCTTACTTCACCGCCTTGTGGAATCCGCGCCAAACTAAACGGCACAGGCACTCCGCCAATCAGCAAAACTCGTTTATCACCCGCGCTGATTTCCGGCAAAAATTGTTGAACCATCAGGCTTTGGGTTCCGTGCTGATTGAGTGTTTCAATCACGCTGCCCAAATTCAGACCATCTTCTTTGACCCGGAAAATCCCCATGCCGCCCATGCCGTCCAAGGGTTTGAGGATGATGTCTTTGTGCTCTGCGTGAAAAACACGGACCGCTTGCGGTTCTTTGGTGACCAAGGTGGGGCCAATGAATTGCGGGAACTCCATGATGGCGAGTTTTTCCGGATGGTCGCGCAAAGCGCGAGGCCGGTTAAACACTTGTGCGCCTTCGCGCTCGGCTTGCTCTAGCAAATGGGTGGCGTAAAAAAATTCGCTGTCAAAAGGTGGATCTTTGCGCATGACGATGGCGTCAAAATCTTTCAACGCCCGGCTTTCTAAAGGCTCTTCGCGAAACCAATTTGGCGAATCTCCGGTGAGGACGATACGCCTAACGCTGGCCTTAACGTTGCTGCCGCGTTGCCAAAGAATATGGCAGGGCTGGCAGGCTGCAATCGTGTGACCGCGGCGCTGGGCTTCGCGCATCATGGCGAAGGTGGTTTCCTTGTAAATCTTGAAGGACTCCAAGGGGTCGGCAACAAACAAAATGTCCATGGAAACTTTCAAGAAGAATTACAGAGGCGCTTTGCGTTTTTGGGGATGGTAGTGCTGAACGGCCATCGCCAAAACACCTGCGACCACACCCCAAAACGCAGAGCCTACGCCACCAATGACGACGCCGCTTAATGTAATTAAAAACGTCACCATCGCTGCTTCCCGGTCGGATTCCTTGTGCAAGGCCGTTGCCAAAGCCGCTGCGATCGTTCCCATCAAAGCCAGACCGGCAATCGCGGCAACCAACTCCTTAGGAAATGCCGTAAGCACAGCCATGATGGTGGCACCAAACAAGCCCAAAATAACGTACAAAACGCCACACGACACCGCAGCGGTATAGCGCCGCGCCTTGTCTGGGTGGGCTTCTGGGCCCATACACATGGCCGCTGTGATCGCACTCAGGTTCAATGAAAATGCCCCAAACGGCGCCAACACCAAGGTCGCTAAGCCTGTGAGGGTAATGATTTTTGAGACCGGTATACCCGCATCGCCACCGCGTTGGCGTTCATCGCCAAAACCGGTTGCACGAATGGCCGCCAAACCAGGGAGGTTTTGGGACGCCATGGTCACAATAAACAAGGGCAAGGCCAAACTCACCAGCGCAGAAAAAGAAAACGCCGGCATCACAAACACGGGAACGGTTAGGCCCAACGGGATCGTGGCGCTGGTAAAACCGCCTTGGGCTGCGACAAATAACACCGAGAACAGCAATGTCAACGGAACCGCATAACGTGGCACAAAACGTTTACCAAGTAGGTAAGTGATCAGCATCAAAAGCACCAACGGCAAGGCCGTTTGAGCCGCACTAAAACCACTCAAACCAAAGCGGGCCAAAGCGCCAGCGAGCAGCGCAGAAGCAAGCGCGGGGGGAATGCGGTTCATGAGTTTTTCAAACCAGCCAGTGACACCAATCAAAACGATCAAAGCCGCGCTCATCATGAACGCACCCACCGCGTCCCCCATCGTAAATCCCCCCGCCAAGCCTGCGCTGGCGAGGACCGCAGCCCCAGGCGTACTCCACGCCACCATTACTGGTTGGCGCAACCACAACGACGGTAAAGCAGTTGTCAAACCCATACCGATTCCAATGGCCCACAACCACGAGGCCAACATATCGGGCGTGGCGCCAAAGGACAATGCGGCTTGAAAAACGATCGCAATCGAACTGGTAAACCCCACCAAGACAGCGACAAAGCCAGCCGTAAAAGTGGAGACGCTCCAGTCTTTGAAAAATTGCATGCGCAGCTTAGATTTCAATCTTGGAGCCGAGTTCCACCACCGAGTTACTAGGCAAATTCAAAAAGTCAGCCGCGCCACTGGCGTTGTGGTGCATTTGGGCAAACAACTTTTCTCGCCATGGCGCCATTCCTTCACCCAAAGTAGGGACCACCGTATCACGAGACAAGAAATAGCTGGTCGTCATGGCGTCGAGTTCAAAGCCACGGCCTTTGATGAGGTTCAAGGCTTTAGGAACATCCGGGTCATTTTTGAAGCCGTAATTGATCAGCACCTGCCAGCAGTCGTGGCCTAAGCGTTCTATTTCAAGGCGTTTTTCAAGACCAATCCACGGCACCTCGTGGTTGTGTACCGTTACGAAAAGGTTGTTCGTATGCAAGACTTTGTTGTGTTTGAGGTTGTGCAACAAAGCACTGGGAACCGTTCCCACCGCTGCGGTTAAAAATACGGCCGTTCCTTCTACACGCGTGGGTGGGCTGATAAAAACAGCTTCTAGAAAACTTGACAAATCCATGGAGTCAGCTTTCAATTTGCTGTTGAGCAATGCCCTTCCGTCTTTCCAAGTTCCCATGAGCACAAATATCACGCCACCAATCGCCAAGGGGAACCAACCGCCCTCGAATAACTTTAGTAAGTTAGAGCCCCAGAAAGCCAAGTCCACAACCAAGAACACGCTGGTAGCGGCTAAGCACAACGGCAAAGAATACTTCCAGCCGTAGCGAATCACATAGAACGTCAATACCGTGGTAATCAACATGTCCGTGCACACCGCAATACCGTAAGCCGCCGCTAAATTGCTTGACGATTTAAACATCACCACCGCCATCACAATGGCCACAAACAAGCCCCAGTTGACGAATGGAATATAGATTTGCCCCGCCTCACGCGCGCTGGTGTGAATCAAATTTAAACGCGGCAAATACCCCAGTTGAATCACTTGCTTGGTCACACTAAAAGCACCGGTGATCAAGGCCTGCGAGGCGATCACCGCGGCCATGGTGGCCAAGATCACCAACGGCAACAAAGCCCAGTCGGGGGCCATCATGTAAAAAGGATTTTTAACCGCTTCCGGGTTAGCCAAAAGCAAAGCCCCTTGGCCAAAATAGTTCAGTGTGAGGCACGGCATCACCACGCTAAACCAAGCCAGACGAATCGGCTTTTTACCGAAGTGGCCCAAGTCAGCGTACAAAGCCTCAGCGCCGGTAACGCACAAAACGACCGCACCCAAGAGCACAAAGGTCACACCAGG
>QYPA01000106.1 GCA_007279715.1 Comamonadaceae bacterium
ATTCTATAAGTTGTATAGACAACTAAACTATCCTGACAAACCCTTAACCAATCGCACTTTCAATCCAGTCACCATGTCTACCACCTCTGCCCCCTTTGCTGATTCCAAAGTCCGTACGGTACGCGCGCCTCGCGGCCCCGAATTAACCTGCGCCAACTGGCAAATTGAAGCGGCCGAGCGACTGGGGCGCGTCTTGTGGAACGACCCAGCCACCGGCGTCATGCGTCACGCCGACGCGGGATACGAAATCGCCGAGCAATGCGCCCGTGAACAAGGCCTTAACCTTCCCATGAAAGCCGTCTGAAATGCGCACACCCGCCGCTTCATCCATCACCATCACCCCCGGCGCGCTGACGCTAGAGCAGCTTATGGCTATTCATGCCGATGCGGTGCAACTGCAACTTCCCGACACTAGCCGCGCTGCCGTTCGTGCCAGCCAGCAGGTGGTACAAAACGCTGCCGACGGCGACGCGCCGGTCTATGGCGTGAACACCGGTTTTGGCAAATTGGCCAACCAGCGCATCAGCAAATCGCAACTCGCCACGTTGCAGCTCAACTTGATCCGTTCCCACTGCGTGGGCGTGGGCGAGCCGCTGCAACCGCCCGTGATGCGCCTGATGATGGCGCTCAAGGCGGCCAGTCTGGCGCGTGGCTATTCCGGTGTCCGCGAGGTACTGGTCGACACGCTGATTGCGGTCTACAACGCTGGCCTCGTGCCTTGGGTTCCGTCTAAAGGATCGGTGGGTGCATCGGGCGACTTGGCCCCGCTGGCGCACATGACGCTAGCGCTGATGGGTGAAGGTTTTATGTTGGTAGACGGCGCGCCCGTTCCCGCGCTGGGCGCGCTGAAGGCCGCAGGCATTGCGCCGCTCGTGCTCGGCCCCAAAGAAGGTTTGGCGCTGATCAACGGCACGCAAACATCGACCGCCTTGGCGCTTCATGCGCTGCTGATTTTTGAGCCGGTTTTGGAAGCTGCCCTGGTGATCGGAGCGCTGACGATTGACGCAGCACGCGGTAGCGATGGTCCGTTCGATCCACGCATTCATATGCTACGCGGCCAGCCGGGTCAGATCGATGTGGCGCAGTATTACCGTGCGCTGCTTTCGGGCAGCGAAATCCGTAATTCGCACCTGCATGGGGACGACCGAGTGCAAGACCCTTACTGCCTGCGCTGCCAGCCGCAAGTGGTGGGCGCTTGTCTTGACCAACTGCGCCACGCTGCGCGGGTGCTGCTGATCGAGGCCAATGCGGTGACCGACAACCCACTGGTGTTTGCAGAGGACCAGGCCATGCTCTCAGGCGGAAATTTTCACGCCGAGCCGGTGGCGCTGGCGGCTGACGGCATGGCTTTGGCCATTGCCGATGTGGGCGCGATTGCCGAACGACGTATCGCCATGCTCATTGACAGCAGCGTGTCGCGCCTGCCGCCTTTTCTCACCGATGACGCAGGCCTTAACAGTGGCTTCATGATTGCGCACGTGACGGCTGCCGCCCTGGCGTCTGAAAACAAGTCACTGGCGCACCCGGCCAGCGTGGACAGCCTGCCCACCAGCGCCAACCAAGAAGACCATGTGTCCATGGCCACCTTTGCCGCGCGCCGCTTACAGGCCATGGTGAGTAACACCGCGCACATTCTGGGTATTGAGCTGCTGGCTGCGGCCCAGGGCATTGACTTCTTGCGGCCCCTACATAGCTCACAGGCGCTCGAAGCGGTGCACGCGCTGCTACGCACGCACATTCCAAAAACGGAACAAGACCGCTATTTGGCGCCCGATATTGCACACGCAACCGCGCTGGTGGAGAGTGGCGCCTTGGCCAGGATATTGCGAACCTTGCCCGCATTACCGGCGCTCTGGATTCCGGATTGAAGTCAGTTTTCTGGGAACGCTGCGCGAATCAGCTGACCTGCACGCCCTTCCAAAAAGCCACATAACCTTTGATATTGGCGGCCGCCTCTTTGGGTTCGGCGTAGCACCAGGCAGCGTCTGGGTTGACGTCACCATCGACGTTGATCGAGTAGTAGCTCGCCTGCCCTTTCCAAGCGCAACTAGTCTTATGGTTGCTAAAGCTGATGAACTCGCGGTTCACAGACGACTCGGGAAAATAGTGGTTACCTTCGACCATCACGGTGGCGTCGCTCTCTGCGATCACAGTGTCTTTCCAAATTGCTTTCATCGGTGTGCTCCTTGGGGGTATGGATGTTGGGCTGATTAACAGAAACCAAAACCCCTAATATACCTATGTAAATCAATGGGTTACAAGCGAAAAACACAAATGTGCAATATTTCGTGTAATTGAATAACAGTTACGTATTTCAACTGTTTGGCATTTTGAGCACTGCAACTGCTTAGGCTTTATGATTTTACGACGGGAAAAGTGAGAGTGGGCCTGGTTTTTCAGCCTTTGATGGCAATACCGCCTCCGCTGAGCAAAGTGATGATCCTGTCTACCCTTGGAAATGCCGAGAATGGTCCATTACTGGCAATGTACGCAATGCTTACTCGCCAGTCAAAATCACTAATGCCAGATCCCAAGGGTTTTTAGATGAATCAGCCTGTCTATTTCCTTTGATTAAGTTTGTATGACATTACTTGACCATAGGCAGATTCAGACCTTGCTTTTTGGCTGTGGCGATAGCCAGTTCATAACCGGCGTCGGCGTGACGCATCACGCCAGAGCCGCAGTCGTTGACTAGAACACGAGCCAAGCGCTCGGCGGCAGCGTCAGTGCCATCTGCCACGATAACCATGCCTGAATGTTGTGAATACCCCATGCCCACGCCACCACCGTGGTGCAGGCTGACCCAGCTGGCACCGCCTGCGGTATTGAGCAAGGCATTGAGCAGTGGCCAGTCGCTCACGGCATCGGTGCCATCTTTCATGGCTTCGGTCTCGCGGTTGGGGCTGGCCACCGATCCAGTGTCTAAGTGGTCGCGACCAATTACGATCGGAGCTTTCAACTCGCCCGACCGCACCATCTCATTAAAGGCCAAGCCAGCCAGATGCCGCTCACCAAGACCCAGCCAACAAATGCGCGCAGGCAGACCTTGAAAGCTGATGCGTTCACGCGCCATGTCAAGCCAGCGGTGTGTATGCGTGTTGTTGGGGAAAAGCTCCTTGATCTTGGCGTCGGTTTTGTAGATGTCTTCAGGTTCACCCGACAAGGCCACCCAACGAAATGGGCCCTTGCCCTCACAGAACATAGGACGGATGTAGGCAGGCACAAAGCCCGGGAAGTCGAAGGCGTTTTTCACACCATGGTCAAAAGCGACTTGACGGATGTTGTTGCCGTAATCCACCGTGGGGATGCCCATTGATTGGAAGTTCAACATGGCTTGTACTTGGGTTGCGCAGCCTTGCGCTGCGTCAGCCGTGAGGCGGGCGTGCTGTGAAGGGTCGTGCTGGGCAGCTTTCCATTGCGCCACGGTCCAACCTGGGGGCAAATAGCCGTTGATCAAATCGTGCGCCGAAGTCTGGTCTGTCACAAGGTCAGGGCGCATGCCACCCGCCTTGGCACGGCGTACCAACTCGGGCAGTATTTCTGCAGAATTGCCAAGCAAGGCAATGGACACAGCCTCTTTTGCAGCCATGTGCTGCGCCAGCAGAGCGAAGGCCTCGTCGATGTCTTTGGCCTGCTTGTCCACATAGCGGGTGCGCAAACGGAAATCGATGCTGCTTTGCTGGCATTCAATGTTCAGCGAGCAGGCACCTGCTAGCGTGGCAGCCAAAGGCTGTGCCCCGCCCATGCCACCCAATCCTGCAGTCAAAATCCAACGGCCTGTCCAATCGTTGTTGTAATGCTGACGACCGGCTTCCACAAAAGTTTCAAACGTACCTTGCACGATGCCTTGGGTGCCGATGTAAATCCAAGAGCCTGCCGTCATTTGCCCATACATAAACAGACCCTTGCGGTCGAGCTCGTTGAAGTGCTCCCAATTGGCCCACTTAGGAACCAAGTTGGAGTTGGCGATCAGCACACGAGGTGCGTTAGCGTGCGTCTTGAAAACTCCCACCGGCTTGCCCGACTGAATGAGCAAGGTCTCGTCTTCATTCAGGTCTTTGAGCGAGGCCAAAATCTGGTCATAACAAGCCCAGTCGCGGGCAGCACGGCCAATGCCACCGTAAACCACCAGGCTTTGCGGATACTCTGCCACTTCGGAGTCAAGGTTGTTTTGAAGCATGCGGTAGGCCGCTTCTGTGACCCAATTTTTACAAGACAAGGTGCTACCACGTGGGGCTCGAACCACACGAGTTGGGTCCATTCTGGAATCGATGTTTTTAGTCATTTGATAAATAAGAAAAGTGAAAAATAGCGAATTAATGCATGCCAAGATAGGCTTCGGTGAGCTTGGGGTCGTTGCGGGCCTCTTCGGCTGTGCCTTGCCAGACAGTGCTGCCAGATTCCAAGACACAGATGTGGTCTGCAATTTTCAAAACGCGCTCGGTGTTTTGCTCCACCAGCAGCACCGTCATGCCATCGCGCCTGAGTTGAATGAGCGCTTGGTAGCAGAGATCAATGATCTTGGGCATCAGTCCCAAAGACAACTCATCGATCATGATCAGACGGGGACGTGTCATTAGAGCGCGGCCAATGGCCAACATTTGTTGCTCGCCGCCGGACAAGTTGCCCGCCAAGGAGTTCAGTCGTTCACCTAAGCGCGGAAATAACGCAAGGACACGATCTCGATCATGGTTAAAAACCTGTGCGGATTGCACCATGCCCCCCACCCGAAGGTTGTCCTGGACAGTGAGGTCTTTGAACAAGCGACGGCCTTCGGGAGAAATGGCAATGCCATTACGCACGCGTTCGGTCGGGACTAAGTTTGAAATGTCTTGCCCGTCCAAATGGATGGCGCCGCCTTGTTGTTTCACATGGCCAGCTATGCACATGAGTGTTGAAGACTTGCCAGCACCATTGGCGCCAAGCAGCCCCGTGATGGTTCCAGATTGCAAGGAAAGAGTGAGGCTATGCACGGCCTGAAATGCGCCATAGCCACAAGAAATTGAATTCAGCTCAAGCACGTTGTGTCTCCAAAGTTGCATGTCCCTGCGCTGCGGACGCGCCCAACGCATCTCCACCCAGATAGGCAGCTCGCACAGCCGGATCGGCCATGACTTCTCGCGGATCGCCATCACCAATTTTCTTGCCGTTGTCAAGCACGACCAGGCGTTGGCAAATTCTCATGACCTCGCCCAGGTTGTGTTCAATAAGCACAATGGTCAAACCCTGCTGGTTGATTTCGGCAATGGTCGTTGCCAGCGCGCGCGCTTCCTGAGAGTTCAAACCTGCCAAGGGTTCATCCAACAGCAGCAGACGGGGTTTGAGTGCAAGCGCACGCGCCAACTCCAAACGTTTGAGAACACCGAGGGGCTGAATACCTGGACTTTGCGAAGCCATGCTTGCAATACCCACACGCGCCAATTCAGTTTGGGCAATGGCAAGCTCTCGCTCGGTTGAGACATTGAGCAAGGCCCGCAGAGGACTGATGGTCTTGTCGCTGGCCGCGGCGAGTGCAACGTTTTCTTGAATGCTGATGTCGCGCAATGGTTTCACCAATTGCTGTGACAATGACATACCGCGTTGGATACGTTTGTGAATAGGCAAGCCGTTGAGTGATTCACCGCCCAACAACACATTGCCCACTGTCTGTTGAACCACGCCAATGATGGCGCGCATCATGGTGGTCTTGCCGGCTCCGTTGGGACCAATCAATCCCAACAAATCACCTTGGTGAACATCAAATGACACATCGTCTACGGCAGTCAATCCACCAAAACGCACGGTAACACCGGTCACTTGCAACAGAGGCGCACTGGATGTCGAAATATTCACGGTTTCCCTCCATTAGGCAAGGTCGATGTGGGGAAAAGGCGTGTCGCCAAACCGGCCATCCCTCCAGGCGAAAATCGCATCATGACAAACAACAATCCGCCATACACCAACAATTTGTAATCACCAATGACCTGGAACCAGGCAGGTAGCACGGAGAGCAATGCTGCTGCAATGATCACGCCTGACACCGAGCCAATCCCACCAAAAACCACCATGGACAAAACGGTGATGGACTCAACAAATCCAAAGCTTTCAGCACCGATAAACGTTAGGTGATAGGTATAAAAAGCGCCAGACATGCCAGCAAGGGCGGTGCCCATTGCAAAAGCTGCGAGTTTGTAGCGCGGCACGTCAATGCCAAGCACCCGCATCGTATCTTCGTCTTCAGCGATACCATTAAAAACGCGTCCCATCCAGCTGCGCTTGATGTAAACACTGAGCGCAGCAACGACTGCACACATGAGCAATGCAAGGGACATAAATCCCACACGCCCTAGTCCATGGTCTGGAATGGACGAAATGCCCAACTCGCCGCCCAAGAACTCCTGCTGACGAACGATACCCACAAAAAGAAAGCCTACGCCCATGGTCGTGATGGCCAGAAAATCAGCGCGCACTCGCAATGACGCCAGCCCCACCATCACGCCCAATAGACCCGCAAGGACCATGGACATGGGCAAAGTAGCGAGAAATGGCCATCCTGCTTTTCCCAGCATAGCTGCAGCGTAAGCGCCGATGCCCTGAAAGGTGGCATGACCCAAACTAATCTGGCCACAAAACCCAGTGATCAAATTCAGCGAGAGTGCAAACATCACGGCGATGGCCATGGTCGTGATCAGTGAAATTTCATAATTCATAGTGTGTCCTTCTGGGTCAGCTACGGGCAAACAAGCCCTGTGGTCGTACCATCAGTACCGCAATCAAAAAGGCAAACGCAATCGCATTGCGGTCAAGAATGTCACCGAGATAGATGGTTCCAAAAGCCTCAATAACCCCTAGCAACAGCGCAGCAGCAAGCGTGCCTGGCACCGAGCCAAGTCCGCCAAGTACGATAATCGCTAGTGCTTTGTAAGATGGCACGCTACCCATGGTGGGCTCGACCAAATTGTTCAAAAGAGCAACCCAAACACCCGCAAAACCCGCCAAAGCAGAGCCCACGAAAAAGTTGATGTCGCGCACTTTAAGCAAGGAAATCCCAAACGATTGCGCCATCTGCGGGTCAGAAACCGTGGCTTGACAGGCGATACCAATTCGGGTGCGCGCCTGAAGCCAAGCTAGCACACCAATGATGGATGCCGTGCTGACCATCACCAGTATCTCGGCCAACTTGAATTGAAGCCCCCAACCCAGCACAAGTTGTTGTTGCAAGGCTGGATTGGTGAAGGACATGCCCTGTGCACCAAAGATGATGCGAAAAGCTTCCTCGGACGCAATGAACAACCCGATCGATGCAATGAGCGCCACGTAGGGAGGTTGAGAAAGCAGCGGTTGGTAAGCCAGTCGGAACATGGCCACGCCACCGAAGCCTGCCACCAAAGCTGCTATTAAAAAGCCTAACGCCAAGCTCCCACTGGCATTACACACCAACACACCGACATAACCACCGAGCGTGAACAGCGCCGCGTGCGCCACATGAAGAATACGCAAAAGACCGTAAACCAAGGTCAGCCCCAACGCCACGAGGGCGTAGATGCTGCCTTGTATCAGGCCCTGCGCGACGAGTTCAATCGCGAGCATAGGTGAGTTCCTTGCTTATTTGGCTTTGGTAGGAGGCGCAAGCAGCACAGCGTCGGAAATAACGGAATGGCGGCGGAAGGTTTTATCTTTGACAATTTGCACTTGGATGTCTTTTTTCACTTCGTGCAGGTCATTAAAGGCCAGTTTGCCAATGGGCGTGTTGTAATTGCCTGCGGCAAGTGCATCGCGCAATGCAGCGCCGCCCTTGCCGCCGGTCTTCATCAAGCCTTCAATGGCCACCACTGTAGCGGTGTACGACGAAGCAGCGACCATGTCGGCACCGGCGTTGTAGGCTTTTCTGTAGTCGGCCAGGAATGCCTTGGTCGCAGGTTCGGATGAGTCACGATCCAGCGAGGTGGTGATGAGCGTGCCTTCAGACGCAGGGCCCGCGATTTCGATGAACTTGTCCGAGTCGTAGCCTTCCTGGCCAATGATTGGAACGGTAATGCCGGCTGCACGCAGCTGGCTGACCAGAGGTCCGGCGTTGAAGAAGTAGCCCGAGGCATAGATCACTTCAGGGTTGTCGGATTTCACCTTGCTCACCAGAGCACCGAACTGTCGATCGGGCATGGCGTATTCGTATTCGTTGATGATATTGATGCCCAGCTTAGGGGCCGCTTCCTTAAAACCAGCAGCCAGGGCCTGACCAAAATCATTTTTCACAGTAACAATTACCGCGTTCTTCTTGCCCAGGTTTTGAACCAGCTTGGCGCCCCCGCGACCCTGGACTTCGCCCATTGACGAAACACGGAACATGTAGTCGCCCGCCAGTGTGATATCAGGGTGGATGGCATAAGCCACGACATAAGGTATCTTGGCATTTTGGAAAATCGACGCTGCAGCTCGCGTGGAGCCTGAATACGAGCCCGAGACAGCCACAACGACTTGGTCTTTTTCAACCATCTTGGTGGCAGAGGGCACCGCCTCTTTTGCGACGCCTTGGTCGTCATAGATCACCAGCTCAATCTTCTGGCCAGCTACGCCGCCCTTGGCGTTGGCCTGTTCAACGGCTAACTTGGCTCCTTCCAGCGCGGATTTACCGTCGGCTGCAGCAAAACCCGTCAACGGGACGTTGAAGCCCATCTTGAGTTGCGCCCAAGCGGGAGAAGTAATTAACGCCACCGCAGCAGCGACGGTCATTAAGGAAAAGCGAGCAGTGCGAGATTTCATGGTGAAGTCCTTTCGGGTTATGGTGTTGCTTTGAAGTAGACTTTTCAAAACTTGTTAGTTTGCATTGCTTGTATAGACAAATAAATTATTTGAGATAATGTTGTCTATACAACTTTGCACGCCAGAATGTAATTAGATCTAAGATTCGTGTCAATGCTAAAAACAGCAAATACGGGAAAACACCTAAGAAATGCCTAAAACAACTCTGCCGACCAAACGCCAACCCGCCTATCAGGCCATCAAGAACCATGTTTTGTCCAAGATTCGTGATGGTGCTTGGATCGTTGGTGACGCCATACCTACCGAAGAAAGCTTGGCACGTGAATTTGGTGTTTCACGTATGACGGTCAACCGTGCTATCAGGGAGCTGTCAGACGAACAAATCGTCAAACGCATTCAAGGCTCAGGTACGTACGTTGCGCAACACAAATACCAATCAACACTGGTTGAAATCCAAAACATTGCTGACGAGATTGCGGGTCGTGGTCATAAACACCGAAGCGAACTTCACTGCTTGGAGCGCGTCAAAATAGGTGATGTTTTAGGCCGAAAATTTGGATTGAAGCCCGGTCAAATGGTGTTCCACTCTGTGGTGGTTCACTTTGAAAATGATCAGCCGATTCAAGTGGAGGATAGGCATGTCAACCCCAGTGTGGCCCCGGACTATATGTCTCAAGATTTCAGTTGCTTGACGCCCAATGCATACCTCATGCGCGCAGCGCCTTTGCAGGGCGTGCGGTTCGACATAGAAGCATGCTTGCCACCCATATACATCACAGAAATGCTGAATATTCCCTCCACTGAGCCGTGTCTGGTGTTGCACCGGCAAACCCAATCGATGGGGCAAGTGGCGTCAGTAGCAATGCTGTGGCACCCCGCTTCACGCTACCGTTTTACTGGACATTTTTGAGTTATGACATCGCATCAAATCAGTAGACAAAAAAATAAGTCATTCAATCAGGTGGGGAGGGTAAGCATGCTGATTAATTGTTGCCTTTGAGTGATGTTATAGGCCGTGGAATAAAGACGTGCAATAACTGCTAAAGATTAGGCTTTAACGTTGCCTGAAATTAACCTAGTTAACCTCTGATTTAACAGATCGCATTGAGCAGCTGAAGTCTGCCTTAAAGTCTTAATCCATCAATGGTTAAAAAGTAAAAAGCCTTTGCACTGATGCAAAGGCTTTTCGGATGGCTCCTCGACCCAGGCTCGAACCGGGTTCTTACAGATTAGTCTACCAACGCCGCGTACACCAAGTTGCGAAACCTAGGGCGGTAGTAGTCCCGCTGGTTGGGGGCTTGAGTCATGAGGATGGCAAAAAACTCTTGGGCGGGGTCAACCCAAAACGTGGTGCCCGCGCTGCCGCCCCAAGAATACAGGCCCACCGAACCAGGCAAGCTATCCATTCCAGGAGCCATGCGTACCTGAAAGCCCAAGCCAAAACCAGTTCCCGGGTTGAGCATGAACCCCAAGCGCTGGCTAGGGTGTTGGACAATTGCGCCCAAGTGGTCAGAGGCCATAAGCCGCACAGTGTGGGGGCTCAAAATACGCTGCCCGAACAATTCCCCCTCATTCAGTAAGCACTGTAAAAACCGAGCGTAATCCTTAGCGGTAGACGCCAAGCCGGCCCCGCCAGATTCCATCTTTGGAACCAGGCGCATATCAAAGAGGGGAACCGGCGGTTTGCCTTCAGGATCGTTTTCAAAAGGCTCTACCAAGTGATGTTGCTTTTCAATGGGAACGCTGAATGCGGTATCCACCATTCCCAAGGGTCCCAAAATATGGTCTTGCAAAAACGAGCCTAAAGTTTGGCCGCTAACTGCCTCAACCAGCGCTCCCAATAAATCCGTGGCGCGGCTGTATTCCCAAACGGTACCGGGTTCAAACATCAATGGCAGTTTTGCCAATGCTTTAGAAAATTCAGCGTTGCTGCGGTCTCGCGAGTCCATCTGGGCTGTGGCGTACATCGCTTGAACCGGCTCTGAACCTAATTTTTCATAAGTGAGACCTGCCGTATGGCGAAGTAAATTCTGCACTGTCGGCGCTTGCTGCGGTGGGCGTAAGTTCATTTGCCCCGCCTCAAAGTGGGCTACTTTGACGTCAGAAAACTCGGGCAGGTATTTGGCAACCGGGTCATCGAGCAATAAGCGTCCGCGCTCCATCAGCATCATCACCGCCACCGAGACAATCGGCTTGGTCATCGAATAAATACGAAAGATCGAATCCAGTGCCATGGCCGAACCGCGTTGCGGATCTTGCTGGCCCAAGGCTTCATGGAACACGATACTTCCTTTGCGGGCCAAGAGCATCACCGCGCCAGGCAGACGCCCCGTTGCGATCTCTTGGCTAAAAACTTCCGCGATATGGCGAGTGCGTTTGGGATCAAAGCCCAAAGACGCAGGCGCAGCCCCCGGCAATGCCAAGGGAATCGTCGGGGGGGTGGTCATTTCGGTGTTCCTTCTTTTTCTTGTAACAAGCGCCACATGACTTTGCCAGCGCCGCTTTTGGGTAATGCGTCTAAAAAT
>QYPA01000069.1 GCA_007279715.1 Comamonadaceae bacterium
CCGCTCTTGCTCTAAAGATCGAATGCTACCTACCGGTAGGTCTTGGTTGTCATTGCGAACTGCATTGACCACTTGATCTGGCGTGATACCAAAGGCTTCGAGCGCTTGGGGATTGAGGTAAACGTTAATTTCTCGCTTAGTTCCACCCACCACGGTGGCAGAGCCTACGCCGCGAACATTCTCTAAGCGCTTCTTAAAAACCTGCTCAGCCCAATTGGTGAGTTCAACTGCAGACAGTGCCGGTGCGTTTGACGTGGTGTCGGGCAAAACCGCAACCGACCACACTGCCTTAGCGGACGGATCGAACCGCAAAACGCGGGGCTCTTTGACTTCTGCGCGTAAAAAAGGTTTGACGGCCGCCACTTTTTCGCGCACGTCGTCTGCTGCTTTTCGGCCATCGATATGCAAACCAAACTCAATCACCACCACCGACTGACCTTCATAGCTGCGAGAGGTGAGCGCGTTGATGCCAGCAATCGAGTTGACGCTTTCTTCTATCTTTTTGGAAACTTCGCTTTCTACAATTTCGGGTGCCGCACCAGGGTAGTCCGCAATGACCACCACCACTGGAAAATCAATATTAGGGAATTGGTCAACCTGCATGCGTTGCAATGAAAAAAGTCCCAACACGACCAAGGCCATCATGACCATGGTGGCAAAAACGGGGTTTTGAAGACTAACGCGGGTAAACCACATACATTACTTTGCGCTCTCTGTGTTGATCAACGTACCCACTGTCATGGGTCCCGTACCACCGGTAAGAATTTTTTTGCCTAAGGCAAGACCTGTAACTGCCACCATGGTTTTACCTTGGTATTCGCCACGGTTGCCGAGCTCTACAATTTGATGTTGAATTTTCCCGCTCTCTAAGACTTGAACATAAGGCTGGGGTTTATCGGTGCGCACTGCGCTCAATGGAATAGCAATACCGCGCTGATTTCCTGTCGATAAAAGCCCTTGGGCATACAGGCCTTGGCGAAGTTGAGCGCTTTTATCTAAGCTTAAGTAGACGAGAACGGCCCGACTTCCAATAGTGGCGCTGGGGTTTAAGCGTGCAACGGTTGCGCTGATAGTTTGTCCACTGCTCTCAACCGAAAGTAGGGCTTTTTGGCCGACTTTGATATTTACAGAGTCACTTGCTGCCAAGCTTATTTCAAGCTCCAAGCGGCTCAAGTTCACAATTTCAACGATGCGCGCTTCAACTGCAACGCGTTCGCCGCTTTGTACTAGTCGTTGCGATATTTGTCCGCTAATCGGCGCTCTTACTAGTGCGTCATCCAAAGATTTTTGCGCCAAGTCGGCACCTGCTTGGGCAGCGAGGAAGGTCGCTTGCGCACCAGCGAGCGAAGCGGAAGAGGCGTCTAGCCCCGTCTTAGAAATAAAACCTTGGTCTACCAAAGCCCGGTTGTTGTCGAAGCTACGTTTTGCAATATCTACCTGGGCTTTTGCAGCTTCGGCTTGTTGTTGGGCTTGTCGGACCCGGGCTAGATACTCCGTTGCATCGATTCGTGCTATCACTTGCCCTGCTTTAACAAAGTCACCCTCTCGCACCAAGAGTTCGCGCAGTTCACCCGCGACTCGGGCTTTAACGAAAGCTGAGTCGAAAGCTTTGATTTGTCCTGAAATGGTCAAGCCCTGTTGCAGGTCAATCTCTTCTACATCGAGTAGATCTG
This sequence comes from Comamonadaceae bacterium, assembly GCA_007279715.1. Lineage (GTDB taxonomy): Bacteria > Pseudomonadota > Gammaproteobacteria > Burkholderiales > Burkholderiaceae_C > Allorhodoferax. Next base: position 1,674 of record QYPA01000069.1, read on the forward strand.
TCGCTGAGAGTTGAACCATGGGGGCGTTGGCCTGCGCAGCCTGCTGGGCTTGTAATGTTTGCTTTTGCGCACTTTTAGCAGTGAACATTTTTACTGCCCCTGCGGCTAGCAAAACCACAACCAGCACCAATGCGATCCATTTAACTTTGAGTTTCATAAGGGAGAGTTTCGGAATGAAAAAGGGGGGGGCGAAATAGCTTTTTAGATTGAAAAATTAGTGGGAGATTGCAAACTTAAACCACTGAGCAAAATATCAATTTGCATGTCGAGGTACTTACTCACATCCATCGACAAACCGTCAGTGCCTGATAAATGGGGCGCATTTTTCCAAATCGCAATAAACATGATGGGGGCCATGACGGTGTAAAAACCATAATGCGGGTCTAGGGCTCGAAACTCCCCGCGTTGCGTTCCACGGTCTAAGACACGGCGAATCAATTGTGAGCCGGGTTCCACAACCTCAGTCCGATAAAAGTCTGCCAGCTCAGGAAATTGTGCCCCTTCGCTGACCATGAGTTTGATAATGCCAGCGCCTTGTGACTCCTGTACGCGATTCCACCAGGCATGGACAAAAATGCGCAGTAAGTCAGCTGTACTGCCTTCAAAATCATCGAGTGCGGCATTGAATTCGAAAAATTTGCCTGAAATATTTTGGCGAACAACCGCTTTGAAGAGTTCTTCTTTGCTAGAAAAGTACAAAAACAGCGTACCTTTGGAGACGCCTGCGCGTTGCGCAACATCTTCAACCTTGGAGGCTGCATATCCTTTTTCCACAAAAAGGGACAAAGCCGCGTCAAGCAGTTCGCCCGGACGCGCCTCTTTGCGCCGCTCGCGCTTTTGCGGGGCGGGGCAGACGAGGTCACGAAGGGTTTGGGGTAAGCTCATAATTACTGACTTGTTGGTTAGTAGTTTAACGTTTTCTGGATTTGCATAAAAAAAAAAGTGGTTATTTAAAGGTTTTCGGTAAATTGCAGAAATAAGCGTTGTCATCCGCATGTGATTCAATAGGGAAAATTAAGTCAGGAGTTCTATCGATGCAACATTCCACCCAAACCATGGCCCTAGGCGCTGGTTGTTTTTGGTGTGCAGAGTCCGTTTTTTTGCAAGTCAAAGGGGTCACGCAGGTGGAGTCTGGCTTCAGCAACGGCCATTTGCCCAACCCCACCTACGCCCAAGTCAGCAGTGGAACGAGTGGCCACAACGAAGTGGTGAAACTCGAATTTAATTCATCAGAAATAAGTGTTCGCGAGGTATTGGAGATTTTCTTTTTGATCCATGACCCCACAACCTTGAACCGCCAAGGCCATGATGTTGGAACCCAATACCGCAGCGCCATTTATTGCACCACCCCAGAACAAGCAGAAGTAGCCAAGGCGATGGTGGCAGAGATTGATTCGAGTAGGCACTACGCCGACCCCGTAGTCACAGAAATCGCAATGCTGAGCCACTATGCGCGTGCTGAGGAATATCATCAAAACTTCTTTGCTAAGAATCCAACCCAAGGCTACTGCATGGCCGTGGCTGCCCCCAAGGTTGAAAAATTCCGCAAGACCTTTGCGAGGTTGGCACGAAGCTAATGAACTATAAGCAAAACACATGATTTCAACGCACGGTCTTCGGTATTCCTACGCCGGCGCGAGTCATGCCCTTCATTTTCCTGATATTGAAGTCGCCCAAGGCCATGTGCTTTTGCTGCGTGGACCCTCAGGCAGTGGCAAGTCAACCTGGCTCGCCTTGGTTGCTGGTCTTGTTGCTCCCACTTCAGGCTCCATGGAGGTTTCTGGGCAGGTCCTGCATGGCGTTGGACAAATGGCATCGGATGCGTGGCGAGCAAAAACCATTGGTTTTTTACCGCAGAAGCTCCATCTGAGTGCAGCGTTATCCGTTTACCAAAACTTGGCTTTGGCTTTTTGGGCGGCTGGCGTTGCTGAAGACGGTGTGCGAATCAAATCCGTTCTGAACGCCTTAGGCGTAGCAGAGTTAGCTAACCGTTTGCCGTCGCAATTGTCGGGTGGGCAGGCCCAGCGGGTTGCCTTGGCGCGCGCTGTTTTGATGCAACCCAAAGTGCTTTTGGCAGACGAGCCGACCGCCAGCCTCGATGACAACGCCGCTACAGATGCGGTGACTTTATTACTTAAAACTGCCAATGCAAATGGCGCGACCTTAGTGATTGCGACCCACGACGCGCGGGTAGAAGCGGTGATCAATCAACAGTCCTTGTTAGGCGCAACACAGAGCGTGCAGCGATTAAACCTCGCAGGTTCAAGCCCGGAGGTGAGCGTATGAGAACGCTGTTGTTTGCCTGGCGGTACTTGTGGGCACGGCCAATGGCCGCTACTTTGAATGTACTTTTGCTGAGTTTGGGCTTGGCTTCAATTGCCTTTTTGTTGTTGGTATCAAACCATGTGGAGCGCGCCTTTGACCGAGACTTGGCCGGGATTGATGCCGTTGTTGGAGCCAAGGGAAGCCCGATGCAATTGATCTTGTCAGGCATTCTACATTTGGATGTACCCCCTGGCAACGTCCCCTTAAGTGCAGTCAAGGCATTGCAAAAAAATCCGCTAGTGGCTGAGGTCATCCCCATCAGTTTGGGCGATAACTTTCAAGGCTATCGCATCGTTGGAAGTTCGCACGCTTATATCCAACATTACCAAGCCGATTTGGCACAGGGCAAGTTATGGGATAAGCCCATGGAAGTGGTTGTGGGCGCCACCGTTGCGCGAAAACTGGGTCTGATAATCGGTCAATCGTTTGTGGGGTCGCATGGATTAGGCGCTGCGGGCCATGCCCATGGTGAAAGCGCATACACGGTCGTGGGTATTCTTGCGCCAAGTGGCAGCGTTCTAGATCGCTTGATCGTGACCGATACCGCCTCGGTTTGGAAAGTCCATGAAGACTATACGGCCGTAGATGAGGAAGACCGCGCCGCTATGGCAGAAGAGCGCGAAGTCACCATGGCTTTGGTGCGCTACACCAGTCCTTTGGCAGCCATGAGCTTCCCGCGCTGGGTCAACACGACGACCGAGATGCAGGCGGCAGCCCCCGCGTTAGAAGTCAGCCGCCTATTACACATGTTGGGTTTGGGTACAGATGTTCTGCGGGCTTTTGCGGGCATGTTGTTATTAACGGCAGGTTTGAGTGTTTTCATTGCGCTGTGGAATGCGGTTCGAGAAAGACGCGGCGACTTGGCGCTCTTGCGAATGCTAGGCGCACCACCCACCAAAATCGCAGCTTTGCTTTTGACAGAGGCCCTTTGGTTGGGACTGATTTCGTCTGTCATCGGCGTATTTCTGGGTCAAGCCTTTGTAGGCCTTTTGGGTTGGTTTTTAGGCTTGGATAATTCTTTGCTTCTGGGTGGGCTAGTTTGGCCGGTGGAGCTTGCAGTCGTGCCCTGTTTGGCACTGGGAGTTTCTTTGGGTGCTGCGTTATTGCCAGCGTTTGGAGCCTATCGGTCAAATGTTCTTCAACTTCTTCAATCAAGGTAAAAATATGAAAAAAGTGAATTTTTTATGGACTTTAGCGATGGTGTCTGCCATGGGTTTTGCTGCTGAAACACACGGCGACAAAGAACTCAAAGAAGACATCTCCCGTCACCGGGCTATTGCAGCAGCGCACGAAGGTGCTGCAAAATGCTTGGAAGCTGGCAAGAAAGAAGCAGTGTGTGAAAAAGAACTTCAGGCAGCTTGCAAAGGTTTGGCTATCGGCAAATTTTGCGGCATGAAACACCAGCATTAAATCGGATAACGCTATGACTCACGCGCGTTTTGTATTTTCACTTTCAGGCATCGCTCCTTTGGTGCTTGCCTTCCTTCTCGGGTCGCAGACTGTGGGCGCGCAAACCCAGCTCAGTTCACCCCTTGGCAACGGCAGCGCGGGGATTCCAGCGGGTTCAGGCGCTGGGGTTCACAGCCCTAACAGCCCTTTCGCACCTTTGGTTGCACGGTCCGATGTGCTGCCTTGGTCTATGTTGACGGATGTAAAAACCAAGACGGTGAAGAACCGAGTGCTTCCAGTTTTTAATCCGCAACTCCAAGCGCTGAATCAAAAAAGCCAGCGCATTCAAGGTTTCATGATGCCGCTGGATCCGGGTGAAAAGCAAAAACACTTTTTAATCAGCTCGGTGCCTTTGACCTGTTCTTTTTGCCTGCCCGGTGGCCCAGAAAGTATGGTGGAAGTGCGTACCAAAACGCCCGTTCCATATTCCCTAGAAGCCGTTGTTGTGGAAGGCCGTTTTGCCGTTCTCGCCGATGATCCCTACGGGATGTATTACCGGATGACGGATGCGGTGGCGGTGAAGTAATTATTTAAAGCGATTTACGGCGCCAAGCGCTCTCGAACCCAAATACCTTGCGCTTGTTGGCGATAGCGCAGCCGGTCATGGAGCCGGCTTTTACGGCCTTGCCAAAACTGCCAGTTATCAGGTTGAAGGCGGTAACCTCCCCAATGCGGTGGTCGAGGTGGGTTAAGTAAAAACTGTGCGGCGAATTTGGCGGCGTTGGCTACCAATACCGTGCGGCCACTGATGACTTCACTTTGTGGCGAAGCCCAGGCCCCGATGCGTGAATCCAGAGGGCGACTGTGAAAGTAGGCGTCTGCTTGCGCATCACTGACCTTTTCGACAATGCCTTCAATACGCACCACACGCTCGAGTTCTACCCAATGAAACTGCAATGCGGCAAAGGGGTTGCCAGCGAGTTCTTTGCCTTTGCGGCTTTCAAAATTGGTGTACCAAACAATTCCTTTTTCATCAAAGCCTTTGATGAGGACAATCCGGGTTGAGGGCCGCAGATCGCTGCCCACGGTCGCCAAGGTCATGGCATTGGGCTCGGGCACCTCTGCGGCAATAGCCTCGTTCATCCATTGATTAAATTGTTCCAATGGATTAGCGTGCGAAGCGTCCTCATTGAGTTCAGCACGCTCATAGCTTTTACGAAGGTCGGCAAGGGAAGTCATGGCTTAAGTATAAGGAGCAGGAGCGATTTCGGTAACCCGCTTGTAACTCAGGACACTGTTCAAGTGCAGTTTTCAAGTTACCATTCATTATGTAATTTTGTTACAAGATGTTCTTTTAAATTTTTCTAACAGGTTGCGCCCATGCTGAGCTCCAATCCCGCTGTACCCATGCACCCGCAGGTTTTGGCTGTTACCGCGCGTATTCGCGCTCGCAGTGTGTCAACGCGCAGCGCTTATCTTGCGCAAGTAGAGGCCATGGCTAAACGCCCACCAGGCGCTCAACGCCTGGGATGTGCCAACGTGGCACACGCATTTGCCGCAATGGAGCCGTCCGACAAAGGGCGCGCAACGGCCCTGGATGCGATTCAAGTGGTGGCCGAGCGTGCTCCCAACATTGGCATCGTGAACGCCTACAACGATTTGCTTTCTGCTCACGCGCCGCTGCAGCATTACCCCGACATCATTAAGCAAGAAGCTAGAAAGCTTGGAGCGACGGCCCAGGTTGCGGGAGGAGTTCCTGCGATGTGTGACGGTGTCACGCAAGGCACGCCTGGAATGGAGCTCAGCCTTTTTTCTCGCGATACCATCGCTATGGCAACGGCCATTTCACTCAGCCATGACGTGTTTGACTGCGCCTTGATGCTTGGAGTTTGCGACAAAATTGTTCCTGGTCTGTTGATTGGCGCCTTACATTTCGGCCATTTACCTACGGTTTTTGTTCCTGCTGGCCCCATGACGTCGGGACTGCCCAATAACGAAAAAGCCAAGGTACGTGAGCAAGCCACCTTGGGGTTGGTCGGGCGTTCACAACTGCTCCAAGCAGAATCAGCGGCTTACCACGGGGAAGGAACGTGTACGTTTTACGGAACCGCCAACAGCAACCAAATGCTGTTGGAAGCCATGGGTTTGCATGTTCCGGGAACGGCCTTTGTGAACCCTGGGGCTGCTATTCGAGATGAGCTTACGCGCGAAGCGGCCCGAACGGTTTTGCAATCTGCGCCTATCGGAAAAATCGTCGATGAACGTTGTATCGTCAACGCCATGGTGGCTTTGTTGGCAACTGGCGGATCAACCAACCATTTGATTCACTGGGTCGCAGTGGCCCGCGCTGCAGGGATCAACATTGATTGGAATGATTTTTCTGACCTCTCTGATATCGTTCCGTTAATAAGTCGTGTCTATCCCAATGGAAGTGCGGATGTGAACCAATTTCAAGCCGCAGGTGGGCCGGGCTTTGTGATCCGTGAATTGCTGGACGCAGGGTTTATGCATGCTGATGTGCTGACCGTTCGCCCTGGCGGTGTGCGTGAATTCACACGTGTTCCAACTGCAACTGGCGGCGTTTTATCTTGGCATGAGGCGGGTGCCAGCAAAGATGACACCATCGTTCGCTCTGCTAGTTCGCCGTTTAGCGTTAGTGGGGGTTTAAAGCTGCTCGAGGGTAATTTAGGACGCAGCGTGATCAAGGTGTCATCGGTTCCCGATGACCGCCACGTGATCGAGGCGCCGTGCCGTGTTTTCGATTCGCAAGACGCCTTGCACCAAGCTTTCAGTGCCAATGAACTCAACCGCGATGTGGTTTGTGTGGTGCGATGGCAAGGTCCGCAGGCCAACGGAATGCCAGAGCTGCACAAGCTCACGCCTCCCTTAGCTATTTTGCAAGGCAAAGGGTTTAAGGTGGCTTTGGTGACCGATGGACGCATGAGTGGCGCTTCGGGTAAGGTGCCTGCGGCGTTCATGTGTCGCCCGAAGCGGCAGCGGGCGGCCCGTTGGCGAAGGTGCAAGACGGCGATGTGATTCGTTTAGACGGCCTCAAAGGCACTTTACAAGTCTTGGTTTCCCAATCGCAGTGGGATGCCAGAGTGGCTGCAACCCTGCCGGCGGGATTAAAAGAATCCAACGCGCAAGGCATGGGCCGAGAATTGTTTGCTGGCATGCGGCGCAACGCACGCACCGCCGAAGAAGGCGCATGCAGCTGGTTGTGATTCACCACCCTTTCCTTTCATTATTTCTGTGGAGCGCAACATGACCGAAAAATTCACCGCCTTGCAAGTCATGCAAGACGCCCCTGTCATTCCCGTGATCGTGTTAAACGACCTAGCTCACGCAGTGCCCATGGCCCGCGCTTTGGTAGCTGGCGGCGTACGAATGTTGGAAGTTACATTGCGTACACCCCAAGCTTTGGCTTGTATTGAGGCGATTGCCAAACAGGTCCCAGAAGCCGTGGTTGGGGCGGGCACCGTCAGGAACAAGGCCGACGTCCAAGCGGCTGCTAACGCAGGCGCACGTTTTGCAGTGAGCCCAGGCTACACCAGTTCAGTAGGACAAGCCTGCCGTGATCTGGGCTTGGCCTTGTTGCCAGGTGTGGCAACGGGCAGCGAAATCATGATGGCGCAAGAAGATGGTTTTACCGAACTCAAATTTTTCCCTGCAATGCAAGCGGGTGGGCCCGCCATGCTCAAAGCCTGGAGTGGCCCGTTTTTTGATATTCGGTTTTGTCCGACAGGCGGCGTGAGTCTGCAAAATGCATCTGAATTTTTAGCCTTGCCTAATGTGGTGTGTGTGGGTGGATCGTGGTTGGTTCCGGCCGACGCAATGGCACAAGGCGATTGGGCAAAAATAACTCAACTTGCGGCTGATACGGCCGTCTTGCGAAAGTAGATTTCAAGGTATCCTTCGCGAGCATTGGCACCCACTTATTTAACAAGATATCCTTGAGGACTGCACAAGCCCTATGCCTGTTTTACAACTCCAAGACATTGAACAACTCGCATACCGAGCCTTGAGCGCAAGTGGTGCCAACGCGCACCATGCTCGCACTGTCGCTCAATCGATTGCGCAGGCCGAAGCCGAAGGCATTCGCAATGTGGGCCTGGCCTACTTACCCACCTATTGCGCACATTTGCGTTGCGGAAAGATCCATGGGCAAGCCCAATCCAGTTGGAAAAAAACAGCCCCTTCTGCTTTGCTTATTGATGCAGACGCAGGCTTTTCGCATACGGCATTTATGGATGCACTGCCTGATTTTTTAACCATGGTGCGAAGCCAAGGGGTGGCGGTGATGAGTATCCACAACTCCTATTCCGCTGGCGTCTTGGGCTGGTTTATCCGGCGTTTGGCCTTGGAAGGTTTGGTTAATTTGGCTTTCGCCAACGCCTCGGCCATGATGGCTCCGTTAGGCGGAAATCAAGCGGTGTTTGGAACCAACCCCTTAGGATTTGGATCGCCGCGACCGCGCAATGCGACAGGTGAAGATGTGGGCCCTCTGGTTCTTGATATGTCTAGCACCGCCACGGCGAGAGTCAATGTGATTGAAGCTGCTAACAAAGGCGGCCCTATCCCAGCGGGATGGGCGATGAATCTTGCGGGCCTTCCTACCACCGACCCCAAAGAAGCCTTGGAAGGTTTAATGGCTCCAGCGGCGGGCCACAAAGGCTATGGCTTGGCCTTGATTGTTGAAATTTTGGCTGCAGGTTTAGGTGGCGCCAACTGGTCACACCAAGCCAGCTCGCTCTTAGACGATACGGGCGGGCCGCCTGGCGTGGGACAGTGTTTTATTGCGATCGATCCTGCTGTGTTTGCCCCCGGATTTGACGCGCGTATGTTCCAGTTAATGCAAGCGATTGAAGTCCAAGAGGGCGCTCGCGTGCCTGGCGCTGGCCGACACAGCCATATGAATGTGGCCATGGCTTCTGGTGTGGAGGTGGACACCCCGCTCCTCAACCAGTTAGAGCAGTACGCGATACCAGTGAACGGGAAAAGCCTTGATGTCTGATTCAGAAGACAGTGCCGAGCAGCGCGCTCTTTTATTGACGGTTCTGGCCGATGCGGGTTTTCTCTCGAACACGGTGGCTGCCAGCGACTTAAAACTCCTTACCGGTGGATTTTGGAATCAGGTGTACCGCCTTCAGGTCGGCGAAAAGCGGATGGTGATCAAGCAGTTTTTCAAAGGGGTGACCAACCCCATGTTCCCCGTCATGCCGGATACGGAAGCAGCCGCGCTTAGTTACCTCCAAGGGAGTGCTTGTGCCCCAGAGCCCATTGCATACTTGCCACAAACCTCCGCAGGGGATATTTTGTTGTATGGCTATGTCGCGGGTTTGCCTTGGAAATTCGACCCCCAGAACGCTGAAAAATGTACCAAGGATGTCGCTGAATTGTTGGCGCGTGTTCATCGCACGCCCATCGATGCGAATGCTAAAAATAGCTTTCGACTTCTTCCGCAAAGCCCTAAAGACCTTTACGCGCACAGCTTAACTATGCTCGGCGAATGCGAAGAAACATTGCTCGATCCGTTGGTACACTTGAAACAAACATTGGCGGATTGCCCGCTCACTGCTCCATGCGCACCGGCGTTGGTGCATACCGATTGCGGCCCCGGAAATATCATTGTGGGAGAAGCGGGCCCGTGTCTAATTGACTGGCAATGCCCGGGCTTGGGAGACCCTTTACAGGATGTGTTTACGTTTGCATCTCCCGCAATGCAAACTCTTTACCATTGCGAGCCCTTGGCTGATGGGGTCATTCAGCACTTTTTCCAGTCCTATTTCCAAGCGCAGAGTGCGGGTTCGGATGTGGATGCGATGAAGGCTCGGCTCCCTTTGGTACAGGTCTACCACCATTTCCGATTCGCAGCGTATTGCGCTTACCGAATCACGCATCTCCAAGCGTCGGAGCCAGCAGTCGCTGCGCTTTATAGCCAAGCTTTAAGCGCGGAGTTGGATTACCTCAATCACTTGCTTGAAAATAAATGATGCAAATACACACTTCCAATTGCGAGGACAACGTGAAAGCTATTGAAATGCACATCCACAGCTTTAGCCTGCGGTTTCAGTTCAAGTACCGCACTGACTTTGATGTGTTTAGTTTTATTGACTTGGCTAAAGCGCAAGGCTTTACGGGCGTCAACATCTCAGCCAATGGCCCTGAATACCGCGACCTGGGTGGGATGACCGATGTCCATTTTGAGAAGGTCAAAAACGCACTCCTTGAAAGCGGCATGCGCTGCGAAATTGATACCAGTGACACACGCTTAGAGAATTTATTGAAGATGCTTGAGGTTGCAGGCAAAGTCAACGCCGAGTGTTTGCGGGTGTACACCAAATACCCACCGCCTTTGCAAAGTCAGATTGCCCAAACGGTCGAAGACTTGCGCGGAGCGATTCCTACGTTAGAGCGGACGGGCATCAAGCTTGTTTTTGAAAATCACGAAGACTTTCAGGGTGAAGTGATTGCTGATATTTTGAGCCAAGTCAATCACCCACTGGTTCGCGCACTCTACGACTACGGCAACTCGCAGATGGTGGGCGAGGAACCCCTCGACGCTTTGGAGGCGATGGCGCCTTTTGTGAGCACCGTGCACGTCAAAGACCACGTGGTCGTCGTCGGCCCTGAACACGCATGGGGAAATTTGTGGGTACAAGGCGTTCCTATGGGGCAAGGACGCTTACCCATCATGGAGCAAACCAAGCGGTTGTATGAAAACGATTTACGCCGTTTTTGTTTTGAAAATGTATGGGGCTACGCCGCTCCACTCAAGTCACACCAAGTACCCCAAAGCCACTGCTTTGGGATCGACCAAGCCAGCCACTTTTTAAATGGGAGTGACTTGCCCAAAGAACAAGCCATTGACTTGGAGTGGAAAGCCTTTGAGGAAGCTTGGGGCTGGTACAAAACGGCGTTGACCCAGCAGCAGTACCGTGTTTCTATCCCTTTGTAATTAGTACGAAAAATTACAAGTCTTTAGTTAACCGCAAAGCATCGTAGATAGCAGCATGCGTGTTGCGTGCAGAAATCGCGTCGCCAATACGAAAGAGTTGAAACTTTCCGCTTTTGTTGGATTGAACGGTCTGCGGATTGCCTGCAATCAGGTCGGTGTAATTCACTGCACCTTCATTGCTTGACATGGGTTTGAGATCAAAGTACAGGTCTTCCAGCGGAAGCGTGCCGTGGTTCACAACGACTTGGTCCACCACACGTTCTTTGCGAACGCCGCCGTAGTCACTTCCTAATACGGCAAGCAACTTGCCCGCTTGTGTGGGGTGGGGTTCTACAGATTCAAGTCGGAAGGTGACGGTGAAGGTGACGTCTAGTTTTTGCAAACTGCGCATATAGGGCACCAAATTCATCGCCATGACTTCGGGAGAGAAACTGCGGTCGGGTGTCATGACTTCTAAGGTGGCACCGGTCTGCGCGATCACATCGGCGGCTTGTAGGGCGGCGTGGTCTCCGGCGTCGTCGTACAAAAGAACATTTTTTCCAGGCTTGGCGTCACCACTCAAGATGTCCCAAGCCGAAACCACCAATTCGTTGCCTGCGCTCAATACCTCTGTGTGCGGTAAGCCGCCCGTGGCGATGATGACGACATCGGGTTTCTCTGCCAAGACGGTGGATGGATCAGCCAAGGTATTAAAGCGAAATGAAACGCCTTGTTCTTCGCAGCGAGCCATGCGCCAGGCAATGATACTGAA
>QYPA01000011.1 GCA_007279715.1 Comamonadaceae bacterium
CAGATATAGCAAGTAACGTGCCTTGATTTTTTGCCGGTTTGAGCAGATTAAGTGGCAAAAGCATGCGCTAGCGCAAAGTGGTGCGCTTTGGTTTCGATCCTAATGGCAAGGAACTACTCCAAAGGGAAACCATGGCCCATATTGTCATCATCGGTGCAGGAATTGGCGGGATGCCCGCTGCCTATGAAATCCGAGAACTTCTAGGCAGCGCCCACCGCATTACCGTACTCAATACAACTGACTATTTCCAGTTCGTTCCCAGCAACCCGTGGGCGCAGTGGGTTGGCGTGAGCGCGAGCAAGTCACCATTCCGATTGCCCCGTGTTTAGCCCGCAAGGGCATTGACTTTATTGCCAAGGCGGTTAGCCATATCGACGCAGACGCCAACCGACTCACGCTTGACGGCGGCCAAACCTTGGACTACGACTATTTGGTAATTACCACCGGCCCCAAACTCGCTTTTGACGAGGTTCCCGGCGCGGGACCATTGCATGCGGGCGGTGGGGGTTTTACCCATTCCATTTGTAGCGTTGACCACGCCCAAGCGTTTTATGAAGACTACAAAGAATTTCTCAAGAACCCCGGGCCCGTAGTCGTCGGGGCAATGCCAAGCGCCAGTTGCTTTGGCCCAGCGTATGAATTCGCCATGATTTTGGACACGGACCTACGCAAACGCAAACTGCGCCACAAAGTACCCATCACCTACATCACCAGCGAGCCCTATATCGGACACCTAGGCTTAGGCGGGGTGGGCGATAGCAAATCGATGCTCGAGTCCGAGATGCGAAACCGGGATATGAAGTGGATCACCAACGCCAAAACCACGCGGGTGGAAGAGGGGAAAATGTTTGTGACCCAGCTCGATGATCTTGGCAACGTCTACAAAGAACACGAAGTAGGCTTTAAGTTGTCCATGATGCTGCCCGCCTTTAAGGGCGTTGACGCGATTGCCGCCGTCCCCAAACTTTGCAACCCCCGCGGCTTTGTTTTGATTGATGAATTTCAGCGCAGCAAGGCCTATCGCAATATCTTCTCAGCCGGCGTCTGCGTCGCCATTCCGCCAGTAGAAACCACGCCCGTTCCCACCGGAACTCCGAAGACGGGCTACATGATTGAAAGCATGGTGGGCGCTATTGCCCACAATATTGCAGACGAAATCGCAGGCCGCCCAGCCGAGTCCAAAGGAACTTGGAACGCTATTTGTTTGGCCGATATGGGAGACACCGGCGCGGCCTTTGTCGCTTTGCCGCAAATCCCACCGCGCAATGTCAATTGGTTCAAAAAAGGCAAGTGGGTTCACCTAGCGAAGATTGCATTTGAAAAATACTTCATGCGAAAAATTCGTAACGGAAATTCCGAACCCGTTTACGAAAAATACGTTCTCAAAGCCCTCGGCATCGTCCGCTTGGTAGAGAAAAGAAAGGCGTAGCAATGAGCGAAAGTCATATTCATGTGGTCTTAACGCAGAAGCAAGACTACCAATTCGATATCAACTTTGGCGCAAACGTTCCCTCCATCATGGGAGACGAACCCGCGCCGCTAGGCCAAGGTATGGGCCCCTCTCCGGTACAGCTGCTAAGCGCTGCGGTGGGAAATTGTTTGTCGGATTCGCTGCTTTTCGCTTTGCGAAAATTCAAGCAGTCTCCTGAGCCCTTGCGCTGCGAGATTGACTCCGAAGTAGGCCGCAACGCAGAAGGCCGAATGCGCGTTCTAAAAATTCACGCTGTTCTTACCCTAGGCGTCCCAGCGGCAAGCCTGCAGCACCTAGACCGCGTGTTAGAACAATTTGAAGCCTATTGCACCGTCACCCAAAGCGTAGGCCAAGGCATTCCCATCTTGATCGAAGTGTTTGACAAAAACCGTTTGAGATTAAAGCCGCAATAAAGCGAGCGATACGGCGGGTTATAAGTTTTCAAGGAATCGTTTAGCAATCGCAGAAGCATCCGCAAATTTCGGCTTGTAATCAAGCTGCTAAATTTTTTTTGAATTGATTTTTTTAGTGCCCATGATTTAGTTCCAAGAGATGCGAGGCGATTTGAAATCGGCGGCCCACTGATTGATGTGAGCCCAGATTTTTTTGGGTGCTACCTTTGTACTGATCGATGCTTCTTCAACCGCCGACACAATCACGCTCAATGGCACCTCATCAAGCAGGGTGGCTATGTGGGCCATACGGTCTTTGGGTATGAACCCGCTGGCAAGCGCAGAAGAAAGCTCTTTAACGCTCAAAGCTTCGCGGTAACTCACGCTGGCTGTTCGACTGGCCATTAACAACGCATTATTCTTTTTATGGAGCGATTTGTTGGCCTGCAGTTCAATCCCTAGAACATCCATCAATTGCGTTGCTTTTGCCACGCCAATGTCATTGAGTGTTCCATTCTCAAGGAGGTTGATCGTGGTTCGAGACAATCCCGACAGGTTGGCGAGTTGAACTTGGCGCAGGCCAAGCTCTATCCTTCTTGCGCGGGTAAGGACGCCTAAATCATGCATTTTCATAGCGAGCCTCTTTTTTATATATGTTCAGTATACTAAACATATGTCTTGAGCAGACTTTTCACTTTTATTGACCCAGATCAGACCTTCTTTCAGCCCAAGGCGTAATCTGAGGGCATCACTTAAAAAGGACGATGTCATGAAAATGCTAGTGGATCTTTTCTCAACGGACTATGGATTGATGAGCGTGGCCGTTATCGTATTCATGCTCGGGATGGCCGTGTGGTTCCGTCGCTTTTTTGTTCGCAAGATGCGCGAAGATGAGGCGGCATCAGCATGATCCCCAACCTTATACCCCTAGATCGACTGCTACGTGCGCTGGTTGGAGTCGCGCTATCAGAGCTGGCTTATTTTTGGCTGGTCGGTGGATTACAAATCGGAGCCTACGCTATCGGAGGGGTTTTACTGCTTACCGCTTTGGTCCGGTTTTGTCCTATTTACCGAATCTTAGATCTGAAAATTAATGTTTCTCAAAAACCTAAGCCGAGCGCCTTGTCCTTTGTTTTATCAGTCGCTTTGATGCTGATTGCAGTCGTGGGAGGGAGCTACGCCAGCAGTTTTTTCACTCGAAAGTTGTTCTTGGAAGACTTTAACGCCATGAACGACCACTACAAGCAAACGCTTTTTCTGACAGGAAAAAACGAGCGCGTAAAAGCCAATGAAAAATATGATTTGCTAGTTCCTGCGTATGCCAAATTTCAAGAAAAGTACGGCACCTATCGGCCCTTCGTACTCAAGAGCGACATTCAGCTGAGTTCTGACTTGCTGGCTGTTCAAGGAATGCTCCAAGGAGTCAATGACCAGGTGCGTTCTGGTGACCTGCATGAGGCGCATTTAGCGCTGGAAAAAGTACGACACGTCTTTCAGGATATGTTTAAACGCAACGGTTTTTCCATGCTGGCCGTGGCTTTGGTAGATTTTCACGATGCCATGGAGTTGATGCTTGATGCTGCAGCCACAAAAAATACGGAAAAACTGAAGATCTTGTACCCAGAGGTAAGCGACAAGCTCAAAGCCATTGAAGCGGAATCCAACGACGCTGAAATCCAAACCATTCGCGAGAATTTAGATGCGCTTTTAGGCTTGGCCAATATCAATTCAACGAGCGGATTGGACGCTGCAGCCGATGTGTTGAAGTCAAGCTTTGTCAAAGTGTATTTAAAGCGGGGCTAAGAACCTGTTGCAACATTGAAGATGACGCTGCAAACATCTTTGACTTAGGAGGTGGGAGCTGTCGCGCGATGGACATCCGCGACACGCATCCCAGCCGTTTTAGGGCGTAATAATGGCTTTGCTAATTACTACCTTGCGCCATGAAACTACGACACACCATTGATTTCTTGCTTAACGACTGGCTGCGCACGGAGGAGCTTGCGCAGCGCGAGCGCTTTAGTGAGCATTCGCGGGAAACCTTTGATGCGGTTTTAGATACCTGCGAACGCATTGCAAGGGAAAAGTTTGCGCCCTTTAACCGCTTGATTGACATCGAAGAGCCGCGCTTTGACGGCGAGAAAGTCATTCTTCCGCAGGCAACGCATGACGCGGCCTTGGCCTATGCGGAGTCGGGCATGTTGAGCGCGGCCCAAGATTACGAAAACGGGGGGATGCAACTACCGTACAGCGTTGAGGCCGCGGCGAACGCTTTTTTTGCTTGTGCGTCCGTGGGCATTAGCTCTAGCATGTTGACGACGGGCAACGCCAATCTCTTGATGGTGCACGGTACGCCTGCGCAGAAAGAAGCCTTTGCTAAGAACGAATTTTCAGGGCGGTTCTCGGGAACCATGTGTTTAAGCGAGCCGCAGGCGGGCTCTAGCTTGTCTGATATCACCACCCGCGCTGTTCCCGATGGCGCTGGTTTTGAAGGCGACGCCTTAGGCGCTCGCTACCGCCTTAAGGGCAACAAGATGTGGATTTCCAGCGGCGAACACGAGCTATCGGAAAACATCATTCACTTGGTGCTTGCCAAAATTCCCGATGCCTCTGGCAAGCTGGTTGCCGGTACGCGGGGCATTTCTTTGTTTATCGTCCCGAAGAAAATGGTTAACCCCGACGGCAGTTTGACGGGTGAGCGTAACGACGTCGCGCTGGCGGGTTTGAACCACAAACTCGGCTGGCGCGGGACGACCAATACCTTGCTGAACTTTGGCGAGGGCGCTGGGGCGGTGGGTTATTTGGTGGGCCAGCCTGGCGAAGGTTTG
This sequence comes from Comamonadaceae bacterium, assembly GCA_007279715.1. Classification (GTDB taxonomy): domain Bacteria; phylum Pseudomonadota; class Gammaproteobacteria; order Burkholderiales; family Burkholderiaceae_C; genus Allorhodoferax. Next base: position 4,692 of record QYPA01000011.1, read on the forward strand.
CGCTGTATGTTCCATATGATGAACGAGGCGCGAATCGGCGTGGGGATTGCCGCAACGATGCTGGGCTTAGCCGGTTATTACGCCTCTTTAGATTACGCCAAGAGCCGCCCCCAAGGCCGCCCGATTGGCGCTTCGGGAAAAGACGCATCGCAGCCGCAGGTTCGGATCATCGAACACAGCGATGTCAAGCGCATGCTCTTGGCTCAAAAATCGTATGGCGAAGGGGCCTTGGCGTTGGAGTTGTATTGCGCCAGGTTGGTTGATGAGCAACACACGGCTGAGGCCGCAGCCGCAGACGAGGCCCGTTTGCTTTTGGAGGTCTTGACCCCGATTGCTAAAAGCTGGCCCAGCGAGTGGTGTTTAGAAGCCAATTCTTTAGCGATTCAGGTGCACGGCGGTTACGGCTATACCCGTGACTTTCCGGTAGAGCAGTATTGGCGCGATAACCGCTTAAACATGATTCACGAGGGCTCGCACGGGATTCAGGCAATGGACTTGCTCGGGCGCAAAGTCTTGATGGAAAACGGACGCGGTATGCAGTTGTTGGCCCAGCGGATTCAAGCTACCTGCGCTCGCGCAGCCAAGCATCCGACCTTGGCTGCCCATGCGAAAGCTTTGGGCGAGGCTTTGGGCGCGGTAGGCAACGCAACGAAAGCGGCGTGGGCCACCCAAAACCCGCAAGAGGCGCTTGCGAATGCGGTCCCGTATATGCAGGCTTTTGGCCACACCGTTTTGGCTTGGATATGGCTAGACGTGGCGCTTGCGACGGTCGCAGCCGACCCGAAAAGTTCAAAGTCAGAAACCCAAGGTCGCTTGGGCGCGGCCCAATTCTTTTACCATTACGAGCTTCCGAAGATTGACGCCTGGTTATCTGTGGTGCAATCGAGGGACTTAACGTGTGCAACTTTCCCTGAGGACGCTTTTTAATGGCTTTTTTTAAGAAATACAACGGAACGACTAATGTGCGCTTGCTGCGCATGGAGCGTTGGACTTGGGTCTTGATTTACGGCGGATTGATGTCCATCGTTTTATCGACCTTTGTTGACAAAATTCAAGGCCAAGGCGCTCCGGCCTTCCTTTTGGGCGGCGCATTGGCTGTAGTCGCTGGCGTGGTAATGGTGGTTTTGCGCTCCCGACTTCACGAAGAGTAATTCATTTCTATCACGCCGGAGACAGCCTAGCGCGAATAGGGCGCTGCACAATCTTCGCTTTACAGTAGAGTAGTCTTTTTTGAGGAATTAGCATGACGCGTACCATCCAACAACTCTTTGATCTCACCGGCAAAACCGCCTTAGTCACCGGAGGTTCTCGCGGGTTGGGCTTGCAGATGGCCCACGCTTTAGGCG
>QYPA01000104.1 GCA_007279715.1 Comamonadaceae bacterium
ACGTGAGTGAGAGCGATGCGATGGCTTGTATTGCGGGTTATGTGCTGATCAACGACGTATCAGAACGTGCGTTCCAGTTGGAGCGCGGCGGCCAATGGGACAAGGGCAAATGCAGCGATAGCTTCTCGCCTATCGGCCCTTGGTTAGTCACCCCCGATGAAATCGCAGATCCGCACAGCTTGCCTTTGTGGTTAGAGGTCAACGGCAAGCGTGTCCAAAACGGAACCACGGCCAATCTCATTTTTGGCATTCCTAAACTCATCAGCTACATCAGTGAATTCATGACCCTGCACCCGGGTGATGTGATTAGCACGGGCACACCCGCTGGGGTTGGCATGGGACAAAAGTCCACGCCTTGGTATCTCAAAGCGGGAGACCAGCTTCGATTGGGCGTTCAGGGCTTGGGTGAGCAAACGCAGACATGCGTGGATTACCGCCCTTGACCCACGCATCAATGACCTGGACATCGTTAACCGCTTTCAGCGCGTCATAGGCCGCTTGGGCTTGGGGGTAGTGGTGGCGTAAAAAGTTGAGCCACTGCTTCAATCGCCCAGCCTGTTGACGGCGCTCCAAGGTGCTGCGAACCACGGACCAAAACGTCTGTAGATGCGGTTGCAAAGATTCCCAATTCAAGCATTCACCCGCATCGCTTTCAGACGCGTGTGTCGATCCAATCTCCAAGGCCAAGCCCGGGTAGGTCACGATACCGCGCCCGAGCATGATGGCGTGACAGCCTGACGCTGCGCGGCAGGCCTGCGCGTCTTGAACGGTCCAAATTTCTCCGTTGGCAACCAATGGCGTTTTGACTACCGCCGCGATATCTGCCACCCGACTCCAGTACGCAGGTGGGCGGTAAGCGTCTGCGCGGGTGCGTGCGTGTACGACAATTTCACCGGCCCCGCCTGCCTCCAATGCACGTGCGCAATCTTCGGCGCGGCGGTCATCGTGAAAGCCCAGACGCATCTTGGCCGATACCACTTGGTGCGCTGGGACCGCACGGCGCACCGCTTGCATGATTTTGAATAACAGTTCGGGGTCTTCTAACAAAGCCGCCCCGCCGCCGTGTCGGTTAACCACCTTAGCCGGGCAGCCAAAATTCAAATCCACCCCATCAGCACCCAAGCCTGCCACCCGGGCGGCGTTATCAGCTAAACATTCGGGGTCAGAACCCAATAATTGCGGTCGCACCGGAACGCCTGCAGCGGTTTTTCCGCCTGTCAACAATTCAGGGACGACTCGCAAAAAGGCGCGTTCAGGCAATAGCGTATTGGTGACCCGAATGAACTCAGACACGCAGCGGTCTATCCCGCCCACGCGTGTCAAAACATCGCGCAACACAAAGTCAAGCAGCCCTTCCATCGGGGCCAAAACAATGGACACTTAGTTTTTCGCGCCTAAAGCCAAGGCCTCTGCCCTTGCGTGCGCCAAGGTTGCCACATCAGGCGCAGTATGGGTGTCCCATCCGCCTAAGTGTTGGGTGGCAACGGCTGCGAGCGCGTCAATCGCAAGCGGTGAATCGTTGAGGCAGGTGATGTAATGAAATGCTTTTCCGCCAGCATGTAAAAACGCTTCGCGGGCTTCCATATTGATTTCTTCTAAAGTTTCTAAGCAGTCACTGGTAAAGCCGGGGCAAATCACATCGACCCGCCCAACGCCGGCTTTTCCCATTGCGATCAAGGTCGGCTCGGTATAGGGTTCAAGCCATTTGGCACGGCCTAGTCGGCTTTGGAAAGTCACTTGGTATTGGTCTTTAGACAACCCAAGCGATTGGGCCAACAAACGCGCTGTTTTGAAACATTCGCAGTGGTAGATATCACCCAAATGCAAGGTGCGTTCTGGTACGCCATGAAAGCTCATGACCAGCTTATCAGGCTGTCCATGCGTTTTCCAATAGCTTGACACGCTGCTGGAAAGCGCGGCGATGTACTTCGCATCGTCGTGGTAATGGTTGACAAATCGCAGCTCCGGAATAGAGCGGGTTTTTTGGGCCCACATGTATACCGCGTCAAACACGCTGGCCGTGGTGGTGGCGGAGTATTGCGGGTAGGCGGGTAAAACTAAAACCCGTGTGACGCCTTCGGCCTTCAAAGCATCAAGCTGTGACGCAATCGAGGTGCTACCGTAGCGCATCGCCCAGCGCACTACGACATGGTGCCCGAGTTGGGTGAGTTGGGATTGAAGCAAGGTGGCTTGTTTTTCAGTCCAAATTTTCAAAGGCGAGCCTTCAGCCGTCCAGACGCTAGCGTATTTCGCGGCAGATTTGGCAGGGCGAAAGCGCAAGATGATGCCGTGCAAGATCAGCATCCACAAGAGGCGCGGGATTTCAACCACCCGGTGGTCGCTTAAAAACTCAGCCAAGTAGCGGCGAACCGCTTTGGGCGTGGGTGCGTCAGGCGTTCCGAGGTTACAAAAGAGCACCGCCGTCTTTGCGGCTTGCCCATGGGCGTAAGGGGGTTCTTTAGAGAATGGCATGCGGTATTCTCCCGCACCTATGACCGATTTTTCACATCTTCGCGCGATAACCCTTGATTTGGATGACACCTTGTGGCCCGTGTGGCCGACCATTCACCGTGCCGAGAAAGCCATGGGTGATTGGCTTGTGGTCCGTGCCCCCGTCACTGCCGCCCTATTTTCAGACCCCGTAGCCCGGCAAAAGCTGCGTGATGAGGTGCTCGCTGCCCACCCCCACTGGTCCCATGACCTCAGCGCCTTGCGTCTTGAAGCTTTGCGCCAAGGGCTGCACCGCGCGCAAGAAGACGTCGCTTTGGCTCAAGATGCGTTCGAGGTTTTTTATGCCGAGCGCCAGCGGGTTGATTTATTTGCTGATGCCGAGCCGGCTTTGGCAGCGTTGAGCGCCCGCTATCCCGTCTTGGCCTTATCCAACGGCAACGCCGATATTCACCAGGTCGGGCTGGGCGCTTATTTTGTGGGCAGTGTGAGCGCAAAGTCTTGTGGCGTAGCCAAGCCGCACGTGGATATTTTCAATGCAGCTGCTCGGTTTTTGAAACTCCAACCGAATGAAATCTTGCACGTCGGTGACGATGCGGAGTTAGACGTTCTTGGCGCCTTGGATGCAGGCATGCACACCGCCTGGGTGAACCGCAAAGAGCACACGTGGCGTCATCCGAAAACGCCACACCTCACCATCACCACGATGTTGGAGTTGTGCAGCGCTTTAGGTATTGCGGTTTAAGGCGCAGGTTTTAAAGTCAGGGTGCTGGACGTATGGGCTTTCACGTCGGCGGGGCTTAAATACTGCGCAACGTATTCGCCTTTGGCAAAACGCGCCGCTTGATCCGCGTAGTGTTTGTCAAATAAAACGCCGCTTTGTCCGACGGGGTTAATTCCAACCGCTTTGCTTGCGTCCGCAAAATCAATGACCCGGCGCGTTGACGGCCCGTGCGCCACGAACCACGGCGCTGGTCCTATGGAGCTTGAGAAATTATTCGGTACTTCACGGGCGCCGGGAACGCTAAAGGGGCCTACGTTAAACAATTTATCCAAAGGCTTTTGCTGACCCAAAGGATGGTTGTGGGTCAGGGTATGGGCTTTGCCCCAAAGCCATTGGGTGCTGTCTTTGCCATAAGTTTTTTCCAAATTGGCGAGAGCAGTTTTCCAAGCGGCTAGAACCGTGTCATTGCGGCTTTCAATAGCCGTTGTAGTTTTGTTGTCCCACCACGGTGATTGCGCGTCGGCGAACAATCGGGGCAGGGCGCTGTCAAGCGTGCGGGTTCGCAGGAGCGCTTTGAACGGGTCTTCGCCTAACTCGTCAGCCATTGCGCCGTGGGCTACTTCATAAAGCAACTGGCTAAATACGGTGGGGGCCGCGCTGTCTTGTGAAAAATCACCATTCCAGTGACGTAGGCCGTCAACCAAGGCTCGCCCATCAGCGTCCTGAACCACGGCGTCCAAAACGGGTAACAAACTTTGTAGCACTTGTTTTGCATAAGGCGTTTGCACATCAAGCTGCAAGGCTTGGGTTGTGGCGGTGTCCCATTTTTTGCCGGGGGTTTGGAGCAACTGGTTCAAGCGTTGGCCGCGCCCAGGAGGATTAAAGTACCCGGCTACCGGTAACTTTGAGGCCGGTTGAAAATTCGCAGAAACAATATAACCACGGCTTGGATTTTCTTCTTGGGGATTCTCACTAAACGCGTAAAAACCAAGTTTCTCCGCCTCGCCTTTGGCGCTATCCAAAATAAATGTAGGTTGAACTCCGGCTGGGCGAATCGGTAGTTTGGCCGCGGCCCACCAACCGATATCGCCTTGGGCGTTAGCCCATACCACGTTCAAACCGGGCGCATGAATTTTGCTCGCCGCACTTCGCGCTTTGTCGCGGGTGTTGGCGCGGTTGAGTTCGTAAAACGCGTCTAAGATTGGATTTTCAGTTTCTAAAAAAGCCCACCACATCGCAATCGGCGTGGTCCCTAAACTGTCTTTAAACGCATCGTTAATCAAAGGGCCGTGGGGCGAACGGCGTAGGTTCAAAGTGACAGGCGCTTGGCCTTTGACGTTGATGGTCTCGGTGCGTTCTTTCAAGTCAACCCATTGGCCCTTAAACCACACTTGCTTGGGGTTGGCGGGGTTGACCTTTTCAGCGATCAAATCGATATCGTCGTTTTGAAACATCGTCAGGCTCCAGCCGAACTCTGCGTTGTGCCCCAACAAGGCCACGGGGTTCAAGGCCTGGTAGTGGCCGTACAAAGAAAATCCGGGGCTACTTAAGTGGGCTTCGTACCAAACGGCAGGCGCGGAGTAGGCAATATGCGGGTCACCCGCGAGCATCGGTTTTCCGCTAGCGGTGTGGCTTCCAGAAATGACCCAGGCGTTGCTGCCTTCAAGCGATGGGACGCCCGCGTTGTCTAAAGCCGCTTGGCTTAAAGCGGAGAGTTCGCCTAAGGCTTTCCAATCCTTTTGGTTAAGCGCGGTTTTTTCACCGGCCAGCGCCGCAGCACCTTGGGGCTTCCAGTCCAGGTCAAACGCCTTGAGGTAGTTTGGCCCCAACTGGTCCCGAATCATCGTCATCACCGGCTCGGTTTTAAAGGCCGCTGCAAAACTGTAAGCCAAGTAGCCCGATACCGCGAGTGTGTCCTCCGGGGTGAAGTCACGTTTGGGGATACCCAAAATATCAAACTCCATCGGCGAGCGGTGGCTGGTTTGGTATTGGTTGACGCCGTCTAAGTAAGCCAGCAGGGCTTTGCTGGCTGGAGTGGATCTGTCCATCATTTTGGCAACCGTCTGCGCGTGTTCGCGAATCCCAAGGGTGCGAAACAGGCGGTCAGTCTCTAACAGTTTGGGCCCCAAAATTTCGGCCAACTCGCCCTTGGCAAGGCGGCGCACCATCTCAAATTGAAACAAGCGGTCTTGCGCGTGCACGTAACCTAAAGCGCGGTACACATCGGCCTCGTTGTCCCCTTGAATATGCGGCACCCCGCGCTCGTCATACTGAACGCTCACACGCGCAGACAAGCCTTGAAGCCCAAAGACACCATCGCGCACCGGTTGTTTGCTGTACACATACCAAGCGCCAGCAGCTGCCAACAACGCGATAAGCAAGGCGAGTAATTTAAGAGCGATTTTCATAGTCGGCTTTCCGAGGTTCGGATGAAATAGGAAGGTGCTTAGCCTAGCGGTTAATGCGCTTGGGTCTAGTGGGGATTTCCCGCTACCGATTGTCTGCAGCCTAGGGTTTCCAATGAAACCCATCCATATCTTCAAGCGCCAAAGCCGCCATCATGCCGCTGCGAACCGCTCCTTCGAGTGTGGCGGGAAAGGGAGCATAGATGTAATCGCCACAGGCTAGAAAACCGGGGGCAATACGTTGGGGCGGGCGGACTAGGCGCGGGGTACAGGAAAATGTCGCTTGCTTTTCAACGACGGTTTGGAGCGCAGTGAGGGTTTGGCCGTTTAAGAATTCTTCTAATTGGATGTGCGCTTGCGCTAAAACTTGGGCCTGAAGTTCTTCGCGGCTGCCCTGGCTTGCGCTCACCACAAAAGCCAACACGCCTTCGGGGCCGCCGAGTTGGCCGCGGTCAAACACAAACTGGGCTGGGGCTTGGGGACTGCTGCGCAGGGCCAACATGGGTTGGGGCAGTTGGAGGCCGGGCGCATAAGCGTATACGGTGGCGATGGCTTGGTATGGGATGGCCCGGGCAGGTTTAAGCCATCGGTTTAAGTAGGTTGCAACATTGGTAGGCGCAGTGAGCGAGTAGTCGCTCAAGGCCTGAATGGCGTGGGGGGCGGAGGTGGCCCAAATGACGGCGTCAAACGCTTGGTCGAGGATGAGCCATTTTCCTGTCGACCAACGCGGCGCTTCGCAGCGTACCCCCAGATGAACGCTTGCACCGTTATCGCGAAGCCAATCGGCGGCGGCATTGGGAAACAGGGTGGAGAGGTCGACTGTGGGCAAGAGCAGATCGCTCGGCCTGGCGTTGGTATGACTGGAACTTGAATTTGTTGAAGCGGCCAGTGTTTCTTTTAAGACGTGTAAAAAAACAGAACCGCTGGCCGCGTTGGGCGGGGTATTGAGCGCAGAAATACACAGCGGGGTTAAGAGACTGTCTACGACCTCGGTGTTGATTCCGGCGAACAGGTCTGCCACGGTAGCGAAGGACTCACACTGAAAGCCTTTGCGCTTCCATTTTCGAACGGTGCCCAGGAGCGACCATTTATCGCTCCAGCTCCACCCCTTAGCCAACAAAACGCCAGCCAAAAAATTCCAAGGCGCGGGCCAATCGGGTAGGGCGATGCCATCACCCTCTGGAAACTGCAGTCGAAGGGGGTGGCGAAGGAGCACCTCGTCGGGATCGATTCCCACGGTGCGCATGATTTCCAAGGTTTGTCGGTACGCGCCAATCAAGATGTGTTGGCCGTTGTCCATCGGTACGGACTTTCCTACGGCGGCGTACAAATCGTTGTCTAACAAGCCTCGAGCGCGGCCACCCAAGCTGCGAGAGGCTTCGAAAACGCTGACGCGGTGTCCGGCCTCACACGCGCTCACCGCGGCGGCCAAACCCGACCAGCCTGCTCCCACAACAGCAACCGTTTTTACGCTCAAAGCCGCCCCAGGGCTTGGACTTTCCAAGCCAGCCAGAGCTTGCGCAGTGGTGTGAGGCGAACGCGTTGGTGCAAGACCTGGAAGTTTTCTGCTTCAATTTCTCGAAGCAACGTTCGGTAAATACTCGCCATCATGAGGCCGGGCTTTTGGGCGCGGCGGTCGGCGTCGGGTAACAGGGCCAGCGCTTCGTCGTAAAGTTGGTGGGCCCGTTGGGCTTGGTAAGCCATGAGGGCGCTAAAGCGGTCTGAATAGGTGCGCTTAAGTATTTCGTGGGCTTTGACGTCGAATTTCTGAAGGTCGCTCATGGGCAAATAAATACGGCCCCGCAGCGCGTCTTCGCCCACGTCGCGAATGATGTTGGTGAGTTGAAAAGCTTGGCCTAAAGCGTGGGCGTAGCGGGTGGTTTGTTCTTGGGTTTGTCCAAAAATCAGCGCGGCCACTTCCCCCACCACGCCAGCCACGAGGTGGCAATAGCGCTGCAGGTTGGGGTAGTCAAGGTAGCGGGTTTGTTCCAAATCCATTTGGCAGCCTTGAATGACGCTTTGCAAATGGTTTTGCGTGATTCCGTAGACCTCCGCGTGGGGCATCAGCGCCCGCATCACGGGGTGGCTGGGTGTGCCTGCAAAAGATTTGCCTACTTCACTGTCCCACCAAGCAAGTTTGGTGGCGGCCACACCGGAGTCCACCGCGTCGTCCACCACGTCATCCACCTCACGGCAAAAAGCATAAAAGGCGGTAATCGCTGCCCTGCGCGGAGCGGGAAGAAATAAAAACGCGTAATAAAAACTGCTGCCCGAAGCAGCGGCTTTTTCTTGAACGTATTCTTCGGGCGTCATCAGCGTATTGTCGCTTTATCTGTCATTCGCAAAACCCGCCAAAAAATGATTGGCGCATCCCACCAGCGCAAGCGCGGGCGCTGTTTAAAAACCTGGCTTTGTAGGCGCTCTACTTTGTCTAGGACCCGCAGTGCGCCTTGAATCACAAAGCGCAGTTCCGACCCCGCTCGCCCGGGAATGCGGTGAACCAATGCGACGGACGACTGCATGAGTTGGCGAGTGGCTTGGCAACTTTGTAAGACTAACGCGTTGGCTGTGCTGGTTCCAGCATCAGACAGTAAATTGTCAGATCGCAACTGAAGCGCCTCCATGGCATCTTGAGGAAAGTAACACCGCCCCCGGGGCAAATCGCGGCTGGGGTCTTGTAAAAAATTGATGAGCTGTAGCGCGGTACAAACACCATCGCTTTGCGCCAAAGATTTATCGTCGCTTATTCCGTAAAGGTGCAGTAACAAGCGCCCCACCGGGTTAGCCGAGCGGCGGCAGTAGTCTCGTAATTCCGCCGTATCGGCATAGCCTTGGGCGTCCCGCGTTTTTTCAACGTCTTGAACAAAAGCGTCTAAAAGGTCATGCAACAGTTGCACCGGTAGTTCGAAATTTTGAAGCGTGTGCGCAAGCGGCCCAAAAACCCAAGCCCAAGGGCTCTCTGTGTTCACCTGGCCTTGGCTTGCCAAGCGCAACTCCTCGCGGTAACCGCCCAAGTCGCTGAGCCGCTGAGCGGCAGACGCGTCGCCCTCGTCTGCTCAGCCATCCGCGGCTCGGGCACAGTGGTAAACGCCGGCAATAGGCCAGCGCAAGGCTGGCCGACCCAAAACCGATGCCACCGGGACATTTTCAGACTCCGCCACGGCGGGGGCGGGGCGTGACGAAAACTCAGGCA
>QYPA01000073.1 GCA_007279715.1 Comamonadaceae bacterium
AATCTCGGCGGCGTTTAAAGATTTGCCAGGTGGCCAAGTGTTAGGCCCCACCTACGACTACACCCAGCGGCTGTTGGATTTCAGCCTGCTGGCCACGGGTGCTGTAGCCCCTATCGCGCGGCAAGCGCAGGCCAGCACCGAAGCCACGCCCCGCGTGGTGGATTTACTTCACCACGAAAGTCTGCTGGAAACCCAACCCGCGCCCAGCGGCGATCCCGAGCCGTTTGATCTCACGCGGCAGCCCGTGCGGTTTCCTGCAGACCGCTCCGCCCGACTCCAAAATCTCGCGCGGGCTGACGAAGGATTTTTGCTGGCCATGGCGTATTCCACCCAACGCGGCTACTCCGAATCGCATCCGTTTGTCGGCGAAATTCGGTTTGGGACCGTGAACTTGTGTATTGCGCCGGAAGAGCTGGGGTTCGAGATTTCGATTGGCGACCTGCCGATCACCGAGTGCCAAATGATTAACCAGTTCCAAGGCAGCCATGAGCAGCCGCCGCAGTTCACCCGCGGCTACGGCTTGGCCTTTGGCCACAGCGAACGCAAAGCCATGGCCATGGCCTTGGTGGACCGCGCATTGCGGGCCGACGAATTGGGCGAAGCAGTGACGGCGCCAGCCCAAATGCAAGAATTTGTGATGTCGCACAGCGACAGTTTAGAGAGCTCTGGCTTTGTGCAGCACTTGAAGTTGCCGCATTATGTTGACTTCCAATCGGAGTTGGAGCTGGTGCGAAAAATGCGCCATTCCTTCGCCAATCCAAAGGACGCGCATGCTGCCGGTTGAAACCATCACCCCTAGCCTGGTGCGTGACCCCCGCATCAATTTTGCGTATTTGGACGAGCGCACCAAGCGCATGATTCGCCGCGCTATTTTGAAAGCGGTGGCTATTCCCGGCTACCAAGTCCCTTTTGGCTCCCGCGAAATGCCGCTGCCTTACGGCTGGGGTACGGGCGGTATTCAGGTAACCGCTTCCATCATTGGCCCGGTTGACGTACTCAAGGTGATTGACCAAGGCTCTGACGACACCGTTAACGCCGTCAATATTCGGCGTTTCTTTCAACGCACCACCGGCGTGGAAGTGACCACCGACACCACCAGCGCCAGCATTATCCAAACCCGCCACCGCATTCCAGAAACGCCGCTGCGCGAAGGCCAAGTGTTGGTGTACCAAGTGCCTGTGCCAGAACCGATGCAGCACTTAGAGCCGCGTGAAATAGAAACCCGCAAGCTTCACGCCTTGCAAGAGTACGGCCTGATGCATGTCAATCTTTTTGAAGACTTGGCGCACTACGGCCATATCGCAACAACATACGACTACCCAGTGTTGGTCAATGGCCGCTACATCATGTCGCCCTCGCCCATTCCCAAGTTTGACAACCCGAAAATGCATCTAAACCCCGCATTGCAACTCTTCGGTGCGGGTCGAGAAAAGCGCATTTATGCGGTGCCGCCCTACACCCGCGTAGAGAGCTTGGGTTTTGAAGACCATCCGTTTGAAGTGCAACGCTGGGAGGCGGCCTGCGAACTCTGCGGCTCACGCGAAAGCTTTCTTGACGAAGTGTTGATGGATGACCAAGGCACGCGCATGTTTGTTTGCTCAGACAGTGACTACTGCGGCAAACGCCAGGCGGGCACCCCATGAAATACACCGACAACACGCCACCCCTCATGCGCGTGCAGGGCTTGGCCTGCGCGTATGGCGCTCGCTCCGTGGTGCGCGACATTTCTTTTGACCTGTGGCCCGGAGAAGTGTTAGCGATTGTGGGCGAATCCGGATCAGGAAAAACCACCTTACTCAACGCGGTTGCGGCCCGCCACACGCCCAGTGCCGGGCAGGTGTCCTTTGAAATACGCGACCATGGCTTGCAAGACATTTACGCCATGACAGAAGCCCAACGGCGCATGCTTTCTCGCACCGACTGGGGCTTTGTTCACCAAAACGCTGCCGATGGACTGCGTATGAATGTATCGGCCGGTGCCAACGTCAGCGAGCGCTTGATGGCGCTGGGCCAGCGCCACTATGGCCGGCTGCGCGAGCAAGCCACCAACTGGTTAGAACGCGTAGAAATAAGCCCCAGCCGCATGGATGATCGGCCTGATACTTTTTCCGGAGGAATGCGCCAGCGGCTCCAAATCGCCCGCAACCTGATCACGCAACCGCGCTTGGTTTTTATGGACGAACCCACCTCTGGCTTGGACGTCTCGGTACAAGCCCGGCTGCTCGATATGTTGCGCATGCTGACGCGCCAGATGAACCTCGCTGCCATCATCGTCACCCATGATTTGGCGGTGGCTCGCTTGTTAGCCCAGCGCATGTTGGTGATGCAAAACGGCCAAGCCGTCGAAACCGGCCTGACCGATCAAGTGTTAGACGACCCGCAACATCCCTACACCCAGCTTTTGGTTTCTTCGGTGCTGCAACCATGACCCATCCACAGACCGAACCTGCGCCTTTGCTAGACATGCAAGGGGTCAGCAAACATTTTGTTTTGCATTTGCAAAACAGCACGGATTTGCCTGTACTCCAAGACTTTCACTTGTCTTTGCTACCCGGGGAGTGCGTTCGTCTAAGCGGCCCCTCCGGCATGGGGAAAAGCACCGTGCTCAAGCTCGCTTTCGGAAACTACCGTGCGACCCACGGGCATATTTGGGTGCGAGATACCGATGGCACCCCCATTGACATTACCCAAGCCAGCGCCCGAACCGTGCTCCACCTGCGTAGCCAGACCATGGGGTATGTGAGCCAGTTTTTGCGGGTCATTCCGCGCGTTGCTGCGATTGACATCGTGGCTGAACCTTTGCTCGAGGGGGGGGGCGCCAGCATAAGCCCTGCCCAAGCCCGCGAACAAGCCGCCCATTGGCTGACCCGTTTGCGTATTCCGCAGTCGCTGTGGCAGCTACCACCGGCGACATTTTCAGGAGGCGAGCAGCAGCGCATCAACATCGCCCGCAGTTTTATCAAACCGCGGCCCTTGTTGTTGCTCGATGAACCCACCGCCTCGTTGGACCCCGAAAACACCCAAACGGTGATCGAGCTGATTACCCAAGCCCGCACCCAAGGTGTCGCCGTCCTTGGTATTTTTCACGATGACCATGTTGCACAAGCCGTCGCCAGTCGCACGGTAGCAATGCAATCTTTTAAGACCACCTTATGAATTCACCAACCGTAAGCCCCACGATTTTTACCAATGCCCGCTTGGTGCTCGATGACGAAGTCGTCACTGGAACGCTGTATAGCCACGGTGGCACCATTGAACGCATAGACCAAGGTACAAGCGCCATCAGCGGTGCGATTGATTTGCAGGGTGACTATTTGATGCCTGGCATGGTGGAAGTACACACCGACAATTTTGAGCGCCACCTGATGCCCCGCCCTAAAGTGCGCTGGGACGATGCGCCCGCGCTGTTAGCCCACGATGCAGAAATTGCAGCAGCAGGAATCACCACTGTCTTAGACGCTTTGGGCGTTGGCGAAGCTGACCCCGAGAGTGTGCGAGGCAGCGAATGGAATTCTGTACTTGACTGCGTTACAGAATTTTCTGAACGCGGAACCTTGCGAGCGGATCACTTGCTGCACGTGCGCTGCGAATTGCCTGCGCCCAATACGTTGGAGTTGTTTGCGCCGTTCGTGGGAAATCCGATGGTGCGCATGATCTCCCTGATGGACCACACCCCAGGCCAGCGCCAGTGGGAAAACCTAGAACATGCGTGGATCTACTTTTCTGGGAAAAAAGGCTGGAGTCGAGAAAAATTTGACGAACGCGTAGCCATGTCCATCGAACTCCAAGCACTCTACGCGCAGCCCCACCGCGCTTACTTTACCGCTTACTGTAACGAGCACCAAATCGCATTGGCAAGCCACGACGACACGACGGTTGCCCACGTAGAGCAGGCGTTTGCCGAGGGCGCCACAGTGTGCGAGTTCCCAACCACGGTTGCCGCCGCGCAAGCGGCACGCGATCGCAACATGCTGATTATCATGGGCGGGCCCAACGTAGTGCGTGGCGGTTCGCACTCCGGAAATGTGTCTGCCATCGAACTTGCCAAATTGGGTTTGATGGATATTTTGTCGTCGGACTATGTTCCAGGCAGTTTGCTTTCTGCCTTGGTTCGCCTTACGGAGACCGCCGGCCTGACCCTACCCCAAGCTGTGGCCTTGGTGAGCCGCAATCCCGCTAAGTCGATCGGCTTACATGACCGCGGCAGTATTGCCCCTGAAATGCGTGCGGATTTAGTCCAAATGCGGATCACCACGCTCTCAGACGGACGCCAACAACCCATTGTCCGCGCGGTCTGGCGCGGTGGTGTTCGCGTGGTTTAGTTGCGTCACACCAATGACATACAGGCCACCTAAGCTCGCTTTTTTAATTTGAAAGTCGGCGCTGCACCGCCCTTCCAACCTATGAACACTCTCGCACTTCACAACCTCACCAAACGCTTTGGCAACACCACAGCGGTTGACAGCGTCTCGCTTGATTTTGAAGCGGGGAGTTTTGTCGGGATCATTGGCCGCTCAGGCGCTGGAAAATCCACGCTCCTACGAATGATCAACCGCCTCAACGAACCCTCAGCCGGCTCCATTGAGTTCGAAGGCACGGTAGTCACCGATCTAGAAGGCAAGGCCTTGAACCAATGGCGTCGCAATTGCGCGATGGTTTTTCAGCAGTTCAATTTGATTGGTCGCTTGGATGTTTTGACCAACGTCTTGATGGGCCGCTTAACCAGTGTGCCAACTTGGCGTGCTCTTTTAACCCTGTGGAGTGAAGCCGACAAACTTGACGCGCTGGAAGCCTTAGACCGCTTCGGCTTGGCAGACTTTGCCGCTCAGCGCTGCGACCAACTCTCCGGCGGCCAACAGCAACGCGTAGCCATCTGCCGCGCCCTGGTTCAACGCCCCAAAATTATTTTGGCCGACGAGCCGATTGCATCGCTGGACCCACGAAACACCCAAATGGTGATGGACGCGCTGCAAAGCATTAACAAAGATCTGGGGATTACGGTGTTGTGTAATTTGCATGCACTCGATGTTGCCCGCAATTACTGCGACCGCTTGGTTGGAATGTCTGCGGGTAGTGTGGTGTTTGACGGCGCTCCTGAAGCCTTAAGCCAGGACCTGGTGAAGTCGCTCTACGGCATCGAAGCCGACGAGGTGCTGCACTCTAGCCCACAGAGTGGTCGTAACCCAACCAATGTTCTCCCTTTTGAGCGCGTGGTTCACACCGCTTAAATATTTCCCCCTGTGTTTTTCAATACCTAACTACTAAGGAACTTCGTATGTTGAATCGCCGCGTTCTCCTCGCATTGGCTGCTTCTAGCGCGCTGATGGCTTCTGCCCAAGCGCAAGACTGGAAAGCCAAATACCCCGAATTGATTTTTGCAAGTATCCCTGATGAAAATGCAGCTCAGGTCACTGAAAAGTATGCTGATTTTGTAGCGTACTTGTCCCGCGAAATCGGTGTTCCAGTCAAGCTGCGTATTGCAGGCGACTACGCTGCTGTGATTGAAGGGCAACGCGCTGAGCAAATCCATATCGCTTATTACGGCTCCTCCTCTTACGCCCGTGCTCGCATGATTGGCGTAAAGACTACTCCGTTTGCGATTGAAGTCAATAAAGGGGGCGTCAAGGCGTACCACTCGGTTTTTTATGTCAAAGCCAATTCACCCTACCAAAAGGTTGAAGACCTTAAAGGTAAAAGTATCGCTTTGGTTGACCCAAATTCAACCTCGGGCAACAACGTCCCACGCTACGCCATGGACAAAATGGGCATCAAGCCAGAAGAGTTTTTTGGCAAAGTGGTTTACAGCGGTAGCCATACCAACGCGGTGATGGCACTCAGCCAAGGCACCGTCGATGTAGCGGCTAACTGGTGGAACAACGAAACCGATTCCGAGTTGATCCGCATGGCCGACAAAGGTATGGTTAAAAAAGAAGATTTCCGGATTATTTACAAATCGGACGCGATCGTGAACTCGCCTATTGCGTATCTTGATAGCTTGCCCGCTGACTTGAAAAAGAAAATTGAGCAAGCTTTTTTTGATGCGCCCAAAAAAGACAAGGCTGCGTTTGATAAAGTCTCTGGCGGTAAAAATGAGCCTTTCCAGCCAGTCACCCATGAAGCATACTTGCCGGTAGTGGCGCTCAACCAGTTTGTTGACGCATTGCGCAAGAAGTAAACACCTATGACAACGCTCAACACCATGGGCGTGGCCTATGCCCAAGCGGTGGTAGCTAAACGCCGCCAGCTTTGGCTGGGCTTGTTGGTGTTGGGCGTGTGTGTCTTATTTTCTGGACACATTACAGAGATTTCTCTCTCGAAGTTTTTCAACAATATCGGCGCCTTCACGAGCTACATCGACCGTATCAGTCATTTGGAAAATGGACACTGGGTGGTCAGTGATCCGGTGGAGTGGTTCTGGGGCTGGAAAAAATGGTTAGCCCTGATGGGCGAAACCTTGTTGATGGCATATGTAGGAACCTTGCTTGGCGCCTTCGCCGCATTGATGCTTTGCTTTTTAGCTAGCAAGAATATGACCCAAAGCACGTGGGTGGTTTTTACAACGCGACGTTTGCTAGAGTTCTCACGCACCGTTCCTGAAATGGTTTTTGCACTGATTTTTGTGGTGGCCTTCAGCCTAGGGCCTTTGCCGGGAATATTGGCACTCGCTATACACACGACGGGGGCCTTGGGCAAACTGTTTGCAGAAGTAGTTGAAAACGTTGACATGAAACCCGTAGAGGGCGTGATCGCCACGGGTGGCGGTTGGCTGCACAAAGTGCGTTTTGCGGTTTTGCCACAGGTTGCTTCCAATTTTGCAAGTTACGCCTTGCTGCGCTTTGAAATCAATGTGCGAAGCGCTGCCGTTTTAGGCTTTGTAGGCGCAGGCGGAATTGGGCAGACCCTGCTCGAAGTGATCCGCAAGTTTTATTACGCTGATGTCAGCGCATTGTTGGTCTTAATCATTGCCACTGTCATGCTGATCGACACCATAACCGAGCGGGTACGCCACCGTCTGCTCGGCCAAGAGAGTGCGCCATGAGCCAGCGCGACACACTCCGCCAGCGCTATAGCACTGAATTTCAGCCGTTTTACCAAGGCAATCTCCGGGCGTTTGCCATAGCGCTATTAGCAGCCGCGTTGTTTTTTTATGGCTTGTACAGCCTTGACATGAGCTATGCGCGAATCGCGGGTGGGATCAGTGAGCTTGGGCGGATGGTACTACTCATGCTTCCCCCAGATCCTGGCACTTGGACGCGGGCGGGCACATACGTTTACGCGATGGTAGAGACGCTTTCTATCGCCTTGCTGGGCACCTTGTTAGCCGCCATCCTCGCGTTCCCGCTGGGGTTTTTAGCCGCTCGTAATACGACGCTTAACCGCATCGTTCAGTTTTTCGCCCGCCGCAGTTTTGACACACTCCGGGGCGTTGATATTTTGATTTGGGCGCTCATTTGGATTAACGTGGTTGGCTTGGGCCCGTTTGCAGGTGTATTGGCTTTGCTGATGTCAGACTTAGGCAGCTTTGGCAAGTTGTTTTCTGAGGCGATTGAAGCCGCCGATGAAAAGCCAGTGGAAGGCGTTGTGTCTACCGGCGGTTCATCATTGTCTGCGGTTCGCTTTGGCATCTTGCCCCAGTTGATGCCCGTGCTATTGAGTCAAGTGTTGTATGCCTTTGAGTCCAACACCCGCAGCGCCTCCATCATCGGGATCGTCGGCGCTGGCGGCATCGGACTCATTTTGTCAGAGCAAATTCGCACCTTGGAATTTCGGCAAATGTCATTTGTGATTTTGCTCATCTTGGTGACTGTCTCTGTGATTGATCTTTTGTGCTCCAAGCTCCGCTTTTCCATCATCGGAGTGCGTGCGCGGTAGCTTTGCTGATTAAGGAAAACCCATGTCTCTGTCGATCCCTGAAATCGTGCAGCTGCTTAACAGCCGCGCTACCACCTGGTACGGCCAAGAAGCCGTCAGCCAGCTCGAACACGCATTGCAATGCGCCCACCTCGCAGAAGAGGCCAATGAAACCCCAGAAACGGTGGTAGCTGCCTTGCTCCACGATCTTGGTCACATCGTAAGCACCAAGCGCCCCGATGAAGTTCCCGCCGATGGGTTGCCAACGGTCGATGACCTGCATCAGTTCGTTGCCCTGCCCTTTTTGCGCAGCCATTTCTCTGACGCAGTGTTAGAACCCATTAAGTTGCATGTGGATGCCAAACGCTATTTGTGTGCGGTGGATGCAGGGTATTGGGACTCCTTGTCACACGCATCGAAGCACAGCCTTGAACTGCAAGGCGGCCGGTACGACGAAGAGCAGGTGCGCTCTTTTGAGGAGCTCACGTTTTATTCGGAGGCTGTTCGTTTGCGCCGCTACGATGATTTAGCCAAGGTCCCGGGACAAATCACCCCGCCACTAGCCCATTACGCTACGCTGATGGAACAAGTGAAAGTGGCGTAAAGGCTTCCACATACGATTCTTGTTTGTGGGTCTCAATCGCACCAGGCCGGTATTGGCGCACCCGGGCAATCGCTGCCTCGCTGCTCCAGCCCCATGTTTTGTACATGGTGGCCACCAAAGTACCTGTTCGCCCCTTGCCATGGGCGCAATGGACCAAGATATTGCTTGATTGAAGCGTGTTCGTGAGCTGCGGAATCAAACGCCGCCATTGCGCCGTAACAGCCGCGGAAGGTACGCCGAAATCTACGACCGGCAGCTGGTGCCAAGCAATCCCATGCAAGCCCAAATGATGTGAGAGGTTCTTCGCCCCCAAACGTTGTAGCTCAATGGTGTCAAGCAAACTCACCACCGTTTTAATCCCATGCGCAAGTATCAGCGCAATATCAGCTGCCAACGGGTTGTCAACAGAAAGATCCGATTGCTTTTTTCCAGGACACGCAGACATCCCAACCTCACCCCTCCAAGGGGTAGGCGCAAAGTCAATGGTGAGGGCGGTAGGTTCTAGAGTTTTCACACTGCATTTATATCTTTTGCATGCGACAGGGTGATGACAAAAAGGGGCTGCTTCGTGAGATTAGATATTGCCCTACAGCTTAATTGTTTTTTTTTAGAGGCCATTACCCGCCCAAAGTATCAGCGATTCGCTGCGCACAAGTCTGAGCTTGGTCTGGGTCTTTAGCCTCTACCATCACCCGCACCAAAGGTTCAGTGCCACTGGCACGAATCAACACTCGGCCGCTGTCACCCAATTCTTTCTCTACGTCCTTGATAACTTTCTGAAGCGATGCGTTAGATTGCAAGTCCATACCCGGTTTGATTCTTACGTTAATCAAAGTTTGAGGAAACAGAGAAACCGCGCTTAGTAACTGCGCCATACTTTTACTGGAACGAACGCAAGCTTGAAGCACTTGTAAAGCAGAGATGAGCCCATCGCCGGTGGTGTGTTGGTCTAAGGCCAACAAATGGCCGGAGCCTTCGCCGCCTAAGATCCATTGTTTAGACTCCATCAATTCAAGTACATAGCGGTCGCCCACTTTGGCCCGCACCAATTCAACGCCTCTAGCCTTCAGAGCCAACTCAACCGCCATATTGGTCATCAAAGTTCCAACTACGCCAGGCAGCACGTCACCCCTGTTCAGCCGATGATCCGCCATCAGATACAGCAACTCATCGCCGTTGTACAAGCGGCCTTGGGAATCAACCATTTGCAAGCGGTCTGCGTCACCATCGAGCGCAATTCCATAATCTGCATGGTGCGTTTTTACAGCGTCTACCAAAGCCTCTGGGTGGGTCGCGCCTACGTCTTTATTTATGTTCAAGCCATCGGGTGCGCAGCCCATAGCGATCACTTCAGCACCCAACTCGTGAAAAACTTTGGGGGCAATGTGGTACGCCGCGCCGTGGGCGGCATCAACAACAATCTTGAGGCCTTTGAGCGTTAAGTCATTGGCAAAGGTGCTTTTACAAAACTCAATGTAGCGACCAGCGGCATCATCGAGTCGGCGGGTTTTTCCTAGGTTTGCAGACTGAGACCACACGGGCGGCTCTTCGAGTGCGGCCTCAACGGCCAATTCCCACGTATCAGACAACTTTGTGCCCTTGGCGCTAAAAAATTTAATACCGTTATCTGCAAAAGGGTTGTGACTCGCACTAATGACCACGCCCAAAGAGGCGCGCTGTGCCCGGGTCAAGTAGGCCACGCCAGGTGTGGGCAAGGGCCCGAGCAACACCACGTCGACACCCGCAGAGTTAAAGCCGCTCTCTAACGCACTCTCTAACATATAGCCCGAAATTCGGGTGTCTTTGCCGATCAACACGGTGGGCCGTGACTCCTCTTTTTTAAGGACTCGACCTACGGCATGCGCCAATCGCAAAATAAAGTCCGGCGTGATGGGGGACTGGCCGACCGTGCCACGAATACCATCGGTTCCAAAATACTGTCGCGTCATTTTTGTATCTCCATATTTTTCTTGTCTTTTGATTCAGCGGCCTGCATCGCTTCAAACACTTTCAATCCTTGAACAGTGGCTTTTACATCATGCACTCGAACGATATGTGCGCCCCTTTCAACGGCCAAGACTGCGGCGGCCACACTTGCGGCCACGCGATCATCGGCAGCAGCGCCGGTCACCGCACCCAAAGAAGATTTGCGAGACCAACCAGAAACCACAGGGTAGCCTAGAGCCAACAACTCTCGTTGATAGGCTAAAAGCGCAAAGTTTTGTTCTACCGTTTTTCCGAAACCGATGCCCGGATCAATACAGATGCGTTTTCGAGCAATTCCTTTGCGCTCCAAAGCGTAAATTCGGTCGGCTAAAAAGCCGGTGACTTGCGTCATCACATCCCCTTGCATCGGCGTAGTTTGCATCGTTTGAGGATCGCGGTGCATGTGCATCAAACACACACCGCAGGTGTTAAAAGCAGAGACGACGTCCAAGGCGCATTGGGAACCCCGCGGCTCATTCCAGCGCAAGGCCCAAATATCATTGATGATGTCGACACCTAGATCGAGAACCGCTTGCATCACTGCGGGCTTGTAGGTGTCAACGGAAACAGGAACGCCTAGAGTGACTGCGTGGCGCACTACCGGAATGACCCGGGCTAACTCTTCTTCCAGTGACAAGGCCAGAGCGCCAGGGCGCGAAGACTCTCCGCCAATATCCAAAATGTCAGCGCCCTCAAGGAGCAGTTGCTCACAATGGTTCAGGGCGGACTGGATTTCGAAGTGTTCGCCGCCATCGGAAAAAGAATCTGGCGTGACATTGACAACCCCCATCACTTTAGGGCGGCTAAGGTCGATCTCAAAACGGCTGGTTTGCCAGACAAACATACAGG
>QYPA01000068.1 GCA_007279715.1 Comamonadaceae bacterium
AGTATTTCGCCATGCTGGCGGTTGCGGTGTCTAGTTTGTCTTGCAGCAACTGTTCCGTGCACTTATCCACAAAAACCCGTGCAACCAGCACTTCGGTGTGTAACTCGGCCAAGGTGAAGCGGGTATTTTGAAACGATGCGATGGGTTGGCCAAAGACTTTTCGCTCTTTCACGTAATCGACCGTCCAGCCAATGGCCGCTTCAGACGCCGCCACAGCGCTAATCGCAATTTGCAAACGCTCCCACGGCAACTGCTCCATCAAGCAAATAAAGCCTTTGTTTTCCAAGGCCGCGCCGCCCAGCAAGTTCTCCGCAGGAACGCGCACGTTGTCAAAAAATAACTCCGAGGTGTCTTGTGCTTTTAAGCCCATTTTCTTCAGTCGCTTTCCGACCGAGAAGCCAGGCATGCCGCGCTCAATGAGCAACAGACTGGTGCCCTTGGCGCCGGCAGCCGGGTTGGTTTTAGCGACTACAATGATCAAATCGGCATGCCACCCGTTGGTAATAAATGTCTTGCTGCCGTTGAGTAAATAGCTGCCATCGGCTTGCAGTGCCGCCGTGGTTTTAATGCCTTGCAAATCGGAACCCGCTGCTGGCTCGCTCATAGCGATTGCACCGATCATCTCGCCGCTGGCCAAGCGGGGAAGGTAACGCTTTTTTTGCTCAGTGGTTCCGTAATGTTCGATATACGGCGCCACAATTTCGCTGTGCAAGCAGTAGCCAATTCCCGAGAAACCGGCTTTGCCTAGGGCCTCCATCTGAATCACCGAATAGAGCTTGTCCGCCCCGCTGCCCCCGTACTCTTCGGGCATCGTCATACACAAGAAGCCGTTCTCTCCCGCCTTGTTCCAAACAGCCCGGTCGACATACCCTTGGTCTTCCCACTGCGCATGAAATGGGGCAATCTCTTTGTCAATGAAGCGGGTAAAACTGTCGCGAAACGCTTCGTGGTCAGGGGAAAAAAGTGTGCGTTCAATCATGGTAAAAATTCTCTAGAAGGATAAAAGACTTAAAAGAAAAAACGAAAGTATTTATTTTTACAAAGCGCTTGCTTGGTTAAAAGCAATATACTCGAATTATTGATCCCACACCACTGGAGACTGTGAATGACTGAAGCATTTGTTTTTGACGCCATCCGAACCCCCCGCGGCAAGGGAAAAAAAGACGGCAGTTTGTACGAGGTAAAACCCATCAACCTCTTGGCCGGCTTACTCACTGATCTTCAAGAGCGCCACCAGTTTGATACCGCCTTGGTCGATGACATCGTGATGGGCTTGGTGTCACCGGTCGGTGAGCAGGGAAGCGTTTTGCCTAAGGTCGCAGCGCTTAAAGCGGGATGGGATTTTCAGTGTGCCGGGGTGCAGATCAACCGGTTTTGCGCCTCAGGCTTAGAGGCCGTCAACATGGCGGCGCAGAAAGTACGATCAGGTTGGGAAGACTTGGTGGTCGCCGGGGGCGTAGAGAGCATGAGTCGGGTGCCGATTGGCTCTGATGGCGGCGCGTGGGCCCAAGACCCCGAAACCAATTTGCAAACCGCGTTTGTTCCCCAAGGGATTGGGGCCGACCTGATCGCGACCTTGGAAGGCTTTAGCCGCCACGATGTCGATGCGTTTGCGATGGAGTCGCAGCGCCGAGCCAGCCATGCCCAAGCCCAAGGTTACTTTGACCGGTCGGTGTTGCCGGTTAAAGATGCATTGGGCAACGTGATTTTGGCCAAAGACGAATTCATCAAACCCCACACCACATTAGAAGGCCTCGCAGGTCTCAAGCCCGCGTTTGACCAAATGGGCGCGATGGGTTTTGACCAAGTGGCGCTCACCCGCTACCCGCAGGTAGAGCGCATTCACCATGTGCACCACGCTGGAAACTCCTCGGGAATCGTAGATGGCGCAGCCGCGGTTTTGGTGGGCTCGGAAGCGGCCGCTAAAGCCCACGGCCTCACGCCCCGCGCACGGATCGTTGCCACCGCGCTCAGTGGCGCAGACCCCACCATCATGTTGACTGGCCCCATGCCAGCGGCTCGCAAAGCCTTGTCCAAAGCGGGCTTACGCATTGATCAAATGGATTTGATTGAAGTCAACGAAGCGTTTGCGGCGGTGGTGATGCGCTTTATGAAAGAGATGAAAGTGCCCCATGACAAAGTCAACGTGAACGGCGGCGCGATTGCCATGGGTCACCCCTTGGGCGCAACCGGCGCAATGATTTTGGGTACCTTAATTGACGAGCTCCATCGACGCAAACTGCGCTACGGTCTGGCTACTTTATGTGTGGGCGGCGGCATGGGTATCGCAACGATTGTGGAAAGAATTTAAGAATGAAAACGATTCGCTACCAACTCGAAAACGGTATCGCCACGGTTACCTTCGACGAGCCTAACTCGCCGGTCAACACCATGTGTTTGCAGTGGCAAAGTGACATGTCCGAACTGGCAAACCAGATACTCAAAGACAAGGATGCTATTCAAGGTATCTTGCTGACCTCGGCTAAAAGTACTTTTTTTGCAGGCGCCGATTTAAAGGCCGCCATGCGCCTCACCGCCAGTGATGCGGGACGTATTTTTGAAGAAATAGAACGAGTCAAACACAGCTTTAGAACCTTGGAAACATTGGGTAAACCGGTGGTGAGTTGTCTGAATGGCGCGGCTTTAGGCGGCGGCTGGGAAGTGGCCTTGATAGGGCATCATCGGATCGCAGTTGACGATCGAAAAATTCAATTCGGATTGCCCGAGGTGACTTTAGGGCTGCTGCCCGGAGCCAGCGGCGTGACCAAAATGACGCGCTACTTGGGACTGATGGGCGCGCAGCCTTATTTGGTCGAAGGGAAGACTTTTTCACCAGCGCAGGCCAAAGAATTAGGGCTGGTGCATACGCTCGTCACACCGGGCGATAACGCTGGCGCTGAAATGCGTTCTTTGGCAATGGCTTGGATTGCCGCCAACCCCAGCGCACAACATCCATGGGAGGCCAAAGACTACAAGGTTCCGGGAGGCCTACCTAGTAACCCCAAAGTAGCGGGTATGTTGTCAGTAGCCCCTGCCATGCTCAAAAAACAAACACGAGGGCTCTACCCTGCCCCCGAGGCGATCTTGTCTTGCATGGTTGAGGGCCTGCAAGTGGACATGCCTACGGCTTTGCGCATCGAGAGCCGCTACCTTGCGCAGTTGATGACGGGCAGCAACGCACGGGCCATGGTCAATACCTTTTTCTTCAACCTCAATGCGATCAAAAGCGGCCAGTCCCGCCCAGGCAAGAGCCCTCGTTTTAAGCCAAGCAAAGTGGGCTTGTTGGGCGCGGGAATGATGGGCGCTGGGATTGCGTATTTACAAGCCAACAAAGGCATACAGACCGTTTTAAAAGACGTTAGCCAAGACAAAGCCGATGCGGGTAAAGCCTACAGCGCCAAACTCACCCAAGCGCAGGTAGACAAAGGCCGCATGAGCGCAGACGGACAAACCCAAGTTCTTTCCCTGATTCATGCCACCGCAGATGTCAAAGACCTGCAAGACTGCGACTTGATCATTGAAGCGGTTTTTGAAAACCGTGAACTGAAAGCGAAAGTCACCCAAGAGGCGGAGCCACTCCTCAAAGCGGGGGGCTTTTTTGCCTCCAATACCTCGACCCTGCCGATCAGCGGACTGGCCAAAGCCAGCCATGCGCCCAACAGCTTTGTTGGCATTCATTTTTTCAGCCCGGTTGACAAAATGAAATTGGTTGAAATCATCCGTGGACAACGCACCGATGACGACACGGTAGCCAAGGCCTTTGACTACGTTCAGTCGATTGGAAAAATTCCGATTGTGGTGAACGACTCGCGTGGGTTTTTTACCAGCCGGGTGTTCGGTACCTTTGTGATGGAGGGCGCGGCCATGTTGGGCGAAGGAATCCCCGCGGCGGCGATTGAAAACGCAGGAATGCAGTGCGGTATGCCCGTCGGCCCGTTGGCTGTTCTGGATGAGACGGCGCTGAGCTTAAGCGTGCATGTGATGGAACAAACCATGGCCGACATGCAAGCTGAAGGAAAAACCTATACCCCGACCCCAGGCGAAGCGTTGGTGGCCGAGATGGTCAAAAAACACCAACGCTCCGGCCGCGCCGCTGGCGCAGGCTTTTACGACTACCCCACTGAAAAAGGCGCCAAGAAACACCTTTGGAGCGGGCTCAAAAGTTTGTATGAAAAAGAGCAGGGTTGGGATATTCAAGACCTCAAAGACCGTTTGCTTTACCGCCAAGCGGTAGAGACAGCCCGCTGCCTCAGCGAAAACGTGCTGACCTCGGTACACGATGCCAATATCGGATCTATCTTTGGTATTGGCTTTCCGGCATGGACCGGGGGTGCCATGCAGTTCATCTACGGTATGGGCATGGATGTGTTTGAAACGCGGTGTGCTGCCTTGGCAAAAAAATATGGCGCAGGTTTTGTTTTAAACGATGCGGTGAAAGCCAGCATTCGCAAGTTCGAACCCGTTTATTAATACATAGGCGATTGAAAAAATCCACATCCATACACAAGTGTCTGTAATAATCAAGGCCACAACTTGAACTTGGAGAAGCGGCCTATGCGACACACAAAAACCTGGGTACTGGGATCCATCGGACTGGCCTTGGTCTTGGCCGGTCTGGTTTGGGCGTTTCAACGCGAAGTCGCCACAGCGCTGATGAAGCGCGTGGCCCATACGCAAGTCGGGCGCAACGCGGTCGGTAATTTGCCTGACGGTTTGCATTTGGCGTTGTGTGGAACCGGTTCACCGTTTCCAGACCCTTCCCGTGCTGGCCCCTGCTCAGCCATCATCGCAGGCAAGCGCATTTTTCTAGTGGATGCGGGCGAAGGCGCGGCAAAAAACTTAGGCTATATGGGCATTCCTGGGGGCCAGGTTGAGGCGCTTTTCTTAACGCACTTTCACTCTGACCACATTGATGGCCTCAGTCCCATCATGCTCCAGCATTGGGGACTGGGAACAGCGACCACACCGCTCCCCATCTATGGCCCCACTGGCGTAGAAAAAGTCGTAGACGGTTTTCGTTCTGCCTATGTTCTAGACTTTGGATACCGCGTTTCTCACCACAGTGAAAAAATCCTCCCCTCGGGCGGCAGCGGCGGCAAAGCGTTTCCCTTTGCACTGCCCCCCGTTGGTCAGGGAGATTCGGTGGTCATACTCGACGACAAGGGCCTGAAAGTCACTGCCTTTCGTGTCAACCACGCACCGGTAGAACCTGCGGTCGGTTATCGCTTTGATTACCAAGGCCGCTCGGTAGTTATTACCGGGGACACGATCAAAACACCGTCGGTTGTCACCGTGGCCCAAGGGGCCGATATTTTGTTACACGAAGCCTTGCAACCCAAATTGGTCAACATCTTAGAAGGTGAATTTAACGGCAAGGGCATGCCCAATATGGGCCACGTGATGCGCGATATTTTGACTTACCACACCACGCCCGAAGAAGCCGCCCAACAAGCCAGCGCAGCGCAAGTCAAGCAACTGGTCTTTAACCATATCGTTCCGCCCATGCCTTTTGCGTTTGCCTATCCGGCGTTCGTTGGTGACGCTGCAAAGTTTTTCAAAGGGCCGATGACTGTGGGAGAAGACGGTATGCTGTTTAGCCTGCCCGCCAACTCCACTGAAATCATAAAAAAACGCTTGAACTAGCGCCCTTGTCGCCCTAACCGCAGACCCCAACCGCTCACCTCAAACGCACACCCCAACTTTTTACCCCATGTTGATTACTTTTTTCAAAGCCAATTTGCTGGGCGCTTACGCCTTGGCCTTGGCATCTTTGTTCGTGGTGTTGCCGATGGAGGCCGGGCCCGTAGTTCAACGCCTGGCACTCGCAATATTAGCCGTTCACGCTCTTGAATGCCTCATCGCCTTCAAATACATCAAGTCCTACGCCGGCTCGGTGTATCTGAGTTTTGCCTTGGCAATGTTGTACGGTTTGCTGCATTGGATGCCCTTGGCCAAAGCGTATCGTCTCAACCAAGCGGAAAAAGCAGGGCTTTAACCATGCCAAACCAAGCCCATTGGAGCGCTCGCGCCAAACGCATTGGTATTGTCGCGTTGCTTTACCTCGGAGCAGTCGCCGTGGGCCTTGGCTCTGCCTATTGGATTCTTAAAAAAGCCGCGTGGATGAATCCTTCCGTAGAAGTTGGGGCATGGCGTGCGAATATGCATGCAGGCAGCTTGGACGCGGGCATGTACACCCGCGCTACAGTTGCGGTCAACGCCTTGCTGGCGCTTGGGCGAGATGAGACCATGTATTTCGTTGCGACGCGTGATGATGCGGGCCACAGCCTCCAATCACAATGCAATTACCGCATCAGCGGCACACCCCCAGCGGCACGTTGGTGGAGTATTACGGCCTATGCCGATGACATGTTTTTATTTGACGCGCCCAACGGTAACTACAGCCTCAACGGTAGCACGGCCCAACTGAACGCAGCTGGAGACTTTTCATTCACCACCGGCCCGGTCGCTCAGGGCGAAAGTTACTGGCTGCCTACGCCAGGACGTCGAGGTCTGCTCTTAACCTTGCGTTTGTACAACCCAGAGCCCGCGTTACAAGCCGCACCCCAAGCCTTGCAGGCCCCATCCATTCAGCGTATTGGGGACTGCGCATGAAAAATTTCACCACATCCCAACGGCTTTGGTTTTACCGTATCTTGACCTTGTTGGTCACCGCCATACTGTTTCATTTGCTGGCGGTTTGGGCCGCGCCACGACTCATCATGCAAGTGCTGATGCACGGGCCGATGGCGCAAAAGATGAATATGCAAAACCAAGCAGCGTTTCCTGAAGCGGTCACCGCCCGCTCGCGCTCGGTGGTGATGCCCAGTCCAGATTTGCTGTATTCGGTGTGTGCCTTTGACCTCTCGAGTGGCCCGGTGCGAATCACTGCCAACCCCATGCTGAAAAACTATTGGTCGATTGCCCTGTACAGCGCCAACAGCGATAACTTTTTTGTCCGCAATGACCGCCAATCGCAAGGCAAGCTGGTTGATCTTTGGCTGGTATCGGATACAGGTGAAACCCACAACCAAAATATTCCTTCGGGAGCGGAAGTAGTGGTAAGCCCATCACGCAGCGGTTTTTTACTGATGCGCGTCTTGACCACCGATTACGCCCAAGAAAAATCGGTCGTGGAGCCGGCACGGCGCACACTGGTTTGTAGAAAAGCTTAAGTGCGAATCATTTTGTAAGGCCGAATGTCTTCAGCGTATCAAGAATTTCCCGTCCTTTCCGACAGACCACGTCCCTCTTCTGCCACCGAACTCTTCATCGCATTCTCTTGGCTAGCGCTGCAAGGCTTTGGCGGAGTTCTCGCCATTGTTCAACGCGAGTTGGTTGAGAATAAACAGTGGCTCAGCACCGAAGAATTTGTTGAAGATTGGGCCGTCGCTCAAATCATGCCGGGGCCCAATGTGGTCAATATCGCGTTGATGATTGGCGATCGATTTTTTGGCTGGCGCGGCGCCTTGGCAGCGCTCACTGGAATGATGGCGCTTCCCTTGGTGGTGGTGCTCGCCCTGGCTGTTGCCTTAACCGGCGTCTCTCACGAACCGGCAGTAATAGGTGCGCTTAAGGGCATGGGTGCGGTGTCAGCAGGTTTGATTGCAGGAACGGGGCTCAAACTTATTTCCGCATTGAAATCCAACACCATGGGCCGCTGGGCCTGCTTTGTGTTGGCGCTGCTTACCTTGGTTGCCATCGCCTGGCTGCGCATTCCTTTGGCCTGGGTGTTGATGGGCCTGGGTATCCCCGCGTTTTTATGGGCCTACCGAACGTTGTCAAAAAAAGATTCCCTAGAAAGAGGTGTTTTGTAATGCATGCTTTTTCTTGGAGTGATTGGCTCACTCTTTTTTTGCATTTTGTATCTTTGTCATTGCTTTCGATTGGCGGCGCGATCACGACGGTGCCAGATATGCATCGCTTTTTGGTGAGTGAAAAGTCGTGGTTGAGTGACAGTCAATTCACGGGATCGATTGCTTTGGCTCAGGCCGCTCCCGGGCCGAATGTTTTATTTGTGGCCGTTTTAGGATGGAATATCGGTATGAATGCGGGGGGTGGACTCGCAGGCGGCGCAAGCGCATGGGGTATGGCGTTCGCGGGGGTTTTTGCAACCATGCTGGGGATTCTCTTGCCCAGTACCACGCTCACTTTCTTTGCCGCCCGCTGGGGGCATCAAAACAAAGAGCGGCGTGATGTTCGAGCGTTCAAGATGGCCATGGCACCGATTGTGGTGGCGCTGTTAATGGCAACTGGCTGGGTTCTAACGGCTGGACATGGCCCTATTCAGGAGAACCTTTGGCTGTGGGTACTCACGCTGGTGAGCACTTTAGTGGTTTGGCAAACCCGCATTCACCTTTTATGGCTACTTGCTGCGGGCGCCCTAGGGGGCGTCATGGGTTGGTTTTAAACCAGAAAATTCTCTAATTAACGCGGACTCTCAAAGAAAATATAGTTGCTTGAGTAGTCGCTGATTTCAAAATAGACTTTTTTCTCGTTGGCATCCACCTGCATATTCAGGTTCTCATCCAACACCCCATAGCCATAACGGTACGGCCTGGGTTTGTTGTCTTCGGTTCCCAAGGCAGTACTGAGTTTGTCGATTTTTAAAAAGCGGCGCGCCACTTTGTCTCCAGCGTAAATTTCAAGAACGCCATTGGTGCCTGTCCAGTTTTGAATATCGCGGCTGATTTTATTTTGTTGCTCCTGCGTACACGCCGATAACAACACCACACCAGTCAACACCATCGCTGAAAGAGTGGTCAATTTTTGAGTGATCATGAGATTCCTTTTTTGAATTACGCAGTTTTGTTGCTTCGCTGACGCAACGCTTCATACAGACAAACTCCGCTGGCGACCGACACATTCAGACTTTCAACAGCACCCCGCATCGGGATACTCACCAACTGATCGCAGGTTTTACTTGTGAGTTGGCGCATACCAGCACCTTCCGCTCCAAGCACCAAAGCGACGGGCCCAGTGAGATCGGCTTGGTAAAGGGTTTGCGTCGCAGTGTCGCTGGTTCCAATGATCCAAATATTGCGCTCTTTGAGTTCCCCCAAGGTGCGGGCCAAATTGGTGACCATGAAATAGGGCACCGTCTCCGCTGCGCCACTGGCGACCTTGGCGACGGTCGCATTGATGCCTGCGGCGTGGTCTTTAGGCGCAATGACAGCATGCACACCCGCGCCATCAGCGACCCGCAAACAAGCACCTAAATTATGAGGGTCTGTCACACCATCTAGCACCAAGATCAATGGATTGACTCTTTGATCTAGTGGCAAAGCCAACTGTGACGACTCTAAGTTTTCTAAAAGTTCATCTAAAGAATGCACCTGTTCTATAGAGTGCACCCGCGCAGCAACCCCTTGGTGGCCGTGACCGCCGCACAATTTAGAAAGGCGCATTCCATCGGCTTCAATCAAACGAACCCCGGCTTCGTTGACTTTATCAATGAACTGCCGCATCCGCGCATCGCGCCGTGTGGGTTCAAAATAGATTTCAACAATCGACTGGGGAGACGTTTTTAAACGAACGCCAACGGCGTGAAAGCCGAATAAAACTTTAGGGGATGACATAGCGACATTATCGCGGCTGCGACAAACCGCCCTCTAAACCGAAAGGATGCGCCCGGCTTCCAATGTGATGCGGCGATCACAACGCGCAGCAATCGCCGGGTCATGGGTCACCAACACCAGGGTGGTCCCGAGTTCGCGGTTGAGCTCGAACATCAAAGCCATGATCGTTTCGCCTGTCGCAAAATCTAAACTCCCGGTAGGCTCATCGGCGAGCAAGACGGCGGGTTTGACAACAAATGCGCGGGCCAAGGCAACGCGCTGCTGCTCACCGCCACTTAATACCTTGGGGTAAGCATTCAAGCGCTGCGACAAACCCACCCGGTCCAATATCTCAGATGCCAGCTTTCGGGCGTCTTTGCGGCCATCTAATTCAAGGGGAAGCATCACATTCTCAAGTGC
>QYPA01000044.1 GCA_007279715.1 Comamonadaceae bacterium
AACAATTAATTAATAAATTTGTATCTCTTACATCACCTTCAATAAGTGATATTTTTTTTTCCACTATTTTTTCAATGGCATCAACCACAGATGAATTACTGTTCGTTAAATTATCATACAAAACCACTTCATGTCCAGCGAGCACGAGTTCAACGGCTGTATGGCTTCCAATATATCCAACGCCACCTGTGACCAGTATTTTCAAAATACTACTCTTTTGAAGTTTTGTTTTTTGTCAAAGAAATTTCAACTTTAAGAGTATTGATTTCATTTTGCAATTCTTCGTACTCTGCCATCTTGCGTTTCAAAAAACTCGCAACTAAAATTGACTTATGCGCTATTCCTGATGGCGTAAGTAAGTATGCGTAACCTAACTTGTGATTACTTTGGGTGAAGTTATCTAACTTAACCCATCCTTTTTCTACCAAAGCTTTAAAACAGTAATTGACCCCCCCCAAACTCACGCCTAATTCTTTCGCAATGCTGCGCTGACTCACATCAGGATTTTCTTCCAGAATACGCAAGACTTTGAGCTGAATCTCATCTTGAGAAGTAAGCTTGGGGTTCATGGGGTTGGGAGTATTTAGATTAATACGCGTTTAACCACGCTACCGCCCTGCTGTGTCACGATCAGCAAGCGCGATTTGCGGGTATCTAAAGTTGCTGTTAAGCATTACCGTTCACCGCATGAACGCACTGTAGCACGGATGCCGGATTTAATAAAACTAGGCCAGCTTTCGCAGTTCAGCCGGCTCAACGGCGATTCGAACCGGTTTGCTCAAGATTTCAATCAAGACCATGGCGCGACTTTCCCCATCCGCCATTTGGTAGATTCCTTCTAAGCCTGCAAATGCTCCTTGGGTGAGCTGGACTTTATCTCCCGCGGTAAACATTTTTTGCAAGCGGTCGGGCTGAGATTCTTCTGCTCGTTTTAAGAGGGAAACCAAGGCTTCGTCCACTTTTGCTGGTTGCCCCCCAAAAGCGACTAATCGGTTTACGCCCTTGGTGGATCGAATCGGCGTCCAACTCTGGGATGAAAACGCAGTATCGAGTTGGATAAACAAGTAGCGAGGAAACAAGGCTTCTAACACGACAGATAACTTGCCTCGTCGTATTTTTTCAACATTGAGCAGCGGCAAATAGCAGGTATAGCCTTGCTGCTGCAAGTTTTCCAAGGCAATGCTTTCTTGCCTGGGTTTGGTGTGGATGAGGTACCAATGCATGACAGTCTTTAAACCTTTGGGGTACCAGCAGCCCGCCCATACGCATCCTCAAACCGAACGATATCGTCTTCCCCCAAATAGCTGCCCGATTGCACTTCGATTAACTCTAAGTTCGTTGTGCCTGGGTTTTCTAATCGGTGTTTAACGCCCAGAGGAATATAGGTACTTTGGTTTTCAGTCAACGTTAAGGTTTCTTCGCCTTTGGTGACTAAGGCCGTTCCGCTGACAACAATCCAATGCTCGGCGCGGTGGTGGTGCATTTGTAGGCTGAGTTTGGCGCCGGGTTTGACCGTGATGCGTTTGACTTGGTGGCGCTCGCCCACATCTACGCTGTCAAAAGAGCCCCACGGCCGCGCTACTTTTTTGTGGTGAGCGGACTGTTGGATGCCGTCTGATTCCAAGCGAGCGACCACTTCTTTTACTTGTTCAGCATGGCTGCTTGCAGCAATGAGCAATGCGTCTGGGGTATCAATAATCAAAAGGTCCGTCGTACCTAAGGCTACGACGGTTCGGCCTGGGGCGTGAATAAAGGTGTTGGCGCTGTGGAGGGCGATACCTTGGCCTTGAATTCGGTTACCGCTCGCGTCCGGTTGGCTCATTTCGGCAACAGCACCCCAACTTCCTACGTCGCTCCAAGCGCCTACAAATGGGATCACAACGACGTTGGCAAAGTGCTCCATAACGGCATAGTCAATACTTTCTGAGCGGCTAGACGCGAATGCCTCAGGCTCAGGCCGCACGAAGCTGGCATCGATAGTCTTATTAGCAATTGCCTTTTGGCAGGCCTTCAAAATGTCAGGCGCGTGTTTGTCTAAGGCGTTTAGCAGCGTTTGGGCTGTGCATAAAAAAATACCGGCGTTCCATAAGGCCTTGCCGCTTAGTAACAAGGCTTGGGCTTTGTCCTGGGCGGGTTTTTCTGTAAACCCTTCCACACTGAAAGACCCATCGGGGCGGGCTGCCCCTTGGCGGATATAGCCATAGGCGGTACTTGGAAAAGTGGGGTTAATTCCAAAAGTCACGATGGCACCAGAGAGCGCAGCTTTGATGCCACTTTGTATGACTTGGGCAAACGTAGCAGCGTCTGGAACATGGTGATCGGAAGGACAGAACAGGAGTAATTCTTCAGGCTCTGCCAACAAAGCCGCTATCGCCATGGCGGCAGCGGTATTGCGCGCCACCGGCTCCAATAAAACAGTGCCTTGAACTTGAGAAGACTGTATCGCTTCGGCCACAAAAAAACGGTGTTCATCGGAAGCAACGCATATGACTTTTTGGCTAAGCAAAGCAACCCGCTCTAAAGTCAGCTGCAAAAGACTTTTGTTTTCAATGAGCGGCACAAACTGCTTGGGAAAGCTTTTGCGGCTCAAGGGCCATAGCCGCGTTCCAGATCCACCGCAAAGGATGACGGGGGTGATTGAGTGTGATTTCATGGGGGAATTATCGGGGAGAAACTCTGTTTTTAACGCCCGGCACTAGCCTTTAGCTGGACCTAGAAGCTGATCAAGGTTTTGTTCTATTTGTTGCTTGATCTTGTTTTGAAAGGCCCCCAGTAAAAATCCCAAATGCAGCTCCAGCTCGAAACTTTGGGCACTTGTAACTAAGCTGCCAGTAACACCGGTGCGTTTAAAGTTCCAACGCTCAGCCGTTTGATGGTTGTCGGTTCCCATCACCAAAGAAGTTTCCATCCCGAAATCGCGCTCTGCTTCCAGAGCCCATTGTTGAGCGAACGCCCGGGCTTTATCGAGGCTTAAATTATGTGGGCGGGTGATGTGCAGGGTGGTCATGGAGGATTGGTCTTAAGAAGGATGCAGCACGTTATGCTGCACGAACTATGATTTATAAATTCAAATCCAAAGTAACTGGCGATCTGATTATGTTGGAAGCCAACGGTCAAGCCGTTTTAAAAATTATCGGTAAGGCAGACGCTGAAACGCTGACCAAGGGCATTCTGTTGCCCCAAGACATGCCCACGGCCATATTGGCCCTGGAAAATGCGATAGCCTTAGAAGAGTCAGCCCACGCCGAAGCGGTCAAAAAGGCCCAAGCAATAGGGCATGAAGCCCCCAACAAGCCCAACGCGATCAGCCTCCGCCAACGCTGCGTTCCGTTTATCCAAATGCTTCAACGCTGCCACAAGGCGGGCAAAGAGGTGGTTTGGGGCGTGTAAGCCTCTGCAACCAAGGGTAAATACTTAATTCATTAGCACTCCCACCCCAAGAGTGCTAATATATTGCTTATTGGACTCAAGGAGGTTTCTTATGTCTTCAGTCATTCAAACAAATACGACCCTGGCCGTTGCCAATCCATGGGCGCTAGTGCCACCGCTTGGCAATTTAGACGCCTACATTTCTGCGGCAAATCGTTTGCCAATGCTTACGCTGGAAGAAGAGCAGCTGTTTGCGCGCCAGTTTAAAAACGACAACGACTTGGAAGCCGCTGGAAAGCTGGTGCTCTCGCACTTACGCTTGGTGGTTTCGGTGTCGCGCCAATACTTGGGCTACGGACTGCCCCACGGTGACTTGATTCAAGAAGGCAATATCGGACTGATGAAGGCGGTTAAACGCTTTGATCCGGACCAAGGCGTGCGCTTGGTGAGCTACGCGCTGCATTGGATCAAGGCGGAAATTCACGAATATATTTTGAAAAACTGGCGCATGGTGAAGATGGCTACAACCAAGTCGCAGCGCAAATTGTTTTTTAACTTGCGCTCGATGAAGCAACGCTTTAAATCCGAAGATGCCGCGGCGGATGCTGCTACACACCGCGAAACTTTGAGCCCAACGCAGGTTCAGACCATGGCGCGGGAGCTCAACGTGAAGCCCGAGGAAGTGTTGGAGATGGAAACCCGCTTGTCGGGTGGCGACGTTCTTTTAGACCCGATGGCCTCCGATGATGGCGAAGATACCTTCGGACCGATTGCTTACCTTACCGATAGCAACCATGAGCCTTTGGCTATGATTGAAGCCCACCGCCGCGACGTGCTTGCCAGCGACGGTATTGCAGTCGCTTTAGATGCGCTTGACCCACGCAGCCGGCGCATCGTTGAAGAGCGTTGGCTCAAGGTCAATGACGACAACTCCGGCGGCATGACTCTGCATGACTTAGCAGACGAATATGGCGTGAGCGCCGAGCGTATTCGTCAGATTGAAGTTGCGGCGATGAAAAAAATGCGGACCGCTTTGGCCGCCTTCGCTTAAAACAGTTTTCGCTTAAATTAACGGAACAGCAACGCGATATCTGCAGCCAGCACCTTAGCGCCACTGCCGTAGCGGGTAAAAAGGCGCAACTGACCTTTGGTGTCATACACATAGCTGCCTGCTGAGTGGTCCATGGTGTAACTGGTTGCTGTGCTACCGGGTACTTTTTTGTAATACACCTTGTAGTCTTTCGCCAACACTGCTAACTGTTCTGGCGATGCTCTCAGCGCTAAAAAACTCGGATCAAAGTTGGCCATATATGCTTTGAGCAACTCAGACGTATCGCGCTCAGGGTCTACTGTGACAAACAAACCTTGGACGCGCTCGCCATCTTTACCCAACAGCGTTTTCACTTCCGCTAACTCGGCCATCGACGTGGGACATACATCCGGGCACTGGGTATAGCCAAAGAAAATCACAACCACTTTGCCTGCAAAATCAGTAAGGTGGCGAACTTGGCCATTGTGATCCGTGAGCTCGAAGTTTTTGGCGTAATCGGCGCCAGTAACGTCCACTGAAGCAAACGCGGGCTTTTGCTCTGAACATCCAGACAAGAGCGCCGCGCTCATTGCACAAGCGGCAAAGGCCACCTTCATTAGCGCAGAAGCCCAAGATTTATAAAACGCCATATCAGCCTTACAAGAGATAGTGATCCAACAGCAGCGCCGTAAACAAGGCGCTCAAGTGGATCAAAGAGAAACGAAACGTGGCCCGTGACAAGGCCTCAGAATAGTTACGCAACAAGCGCCACGCGTAAACACAAAACCCCACACTCAAACCCACAGCAACGACCAAATACAACCAGGAGCTCATTCCGTAAATAAACGGAAGCAAGCAAGCCGCAAACAAGACCAAGGTGTAGAGGAAGATGTGCAAGCGGGTGAACTCACTGCCATGGGTCACCGGCAACATGGGCAGGCCGGACTTGCGGTAGTCCTCCACACGGTAAAGTGCGAGCGCCCAAAAGTGCGGCGGAGTCCACAGGAAAATAATCAAAAACAAAATCAAGGCTTCAGGTCCCACGTCGCCCGTCATCGCGGCCCATCCCAAAACAGGTGGCATCGCGCCAGATGCGCCGCCGATCACAATGTTTTGAGGCGTTAAGGGTTTCAAAATCACGGTGTAGATCACCGCGTATCCCACGAAAGTAGCAAAGGTAAGCCACATGGTGAGCGGATTGACCCAGAAGAACAGCACGGCCGATCCCAACACACCCAATACAGCAGAGAACAGCAAAGTTTGGGTGTTGCTGAGTTCGCCGCGTGCGGTAGGTCGCCATGCGGTGCGTTTCATCTTGGCGTCAATACCCTGCTCCACAATGCAATTGAACGCGGCAGCGGCTCCAGCGACCAACCAAATCCCCAGGCATGCCAAAGCGGCCAATTGCACCTGAGCCCAGTTAGGAGCACCCGTGACGGCCAAGACCATTCCGATGAGCGCGCAAAACACAATGAGTTGAATCACACGGGGTTTGGTGAGCGCGTAAAACTGACGCACGACGGATGGCGTGGTGTCGGGCGTGTTATCAGGCACAGCTTGAGGAGTTTCAGTCGTTTTCACAGTTGTTTCTCAAAATGCGGGAGCGTCTTACTAGCCACAAGCAGCCAAACCAAGCATGCACCCAAAGCGCCGGCGCCACCGGTGTGCAGTACCGCTGCCAACAAAGGCCAGCCTAGCACGACGTTGCTGAGTCCCGTGACCACTTGAAGCAACAGCAGAACCAAAAGCCAATACGCGGGTTTGCGAAGGGCAGAATAGGCGCGCAATTTCCAATACAAAACCAATAGAACCAGACAAGTCAGAGCGGCAAGCAAGCGATGAGAAAAATGGATCGCGGTCAAGGCTTGGAAACTTAAAGGGCTGCCGTCTTGGCTTAAACCCAAAGGCCGCCAAATTTCAAAACCGCGCGCAAAATCCATCATTGGCCACCACTGGCCTTGGCAGAGTGGGAAGTCGGTACACGCCAATACTGCGTAATTGGTACTGACCCAAGCACCCGACAAGACCTGCAATACCAAGACACCCAAAGCCGAAGCTATCAAAAGCCTTAAACCAGAGGATACTGAAAATGCTGGCTCAGCACGGTCGCGCAACGACAAAGCAACAGTTTGGCCGGCCAATAATGCCAACAAGATGTAGCCACCTAAAAGGTGCAAGGCCACGATCGCGGGGAACAGTTTCATGGTCACCGTCAGCGCACCAAACACCCCTTGAATACAAACCCAAACAAAAGTCAAGGCAGCCCATCCAGGATGAAGCAGTCTGGTTTTATTTTTGGTGTTTGCATTTTTCCAAAGCCACCAAGCGCCTAAAGCCAGGGTAAAAATCAGCAGTCCTACGCCAGACGCCAAGTAGCGGTGCACCATTTCAATCCAGGCTTTAATGTGCGTCACAGGACCATCAGGCATGGCGGTTTGCGCTTTACTGATTTGACTTTGCGCACCGAGGGGCGACGCATTGCCATAGCAACCTGGCCAGTCTGGGCAACCTAAGCCGCTGTCCGACAAGCGGGTAAACGATCCAAACAAAACCAAGTCAAAGGTTAAAAAAAGAGTGAGCAAGGTCAGTGCTTGCAAACGTCCGAAACCTTGCACATGGCTTTTACGCCACAGAACCCAAATCAACGGAAGCCCTGCCAAAACCATGCCTATGCCTACCAGGCGAAGCAGTGGTGAGAGATCAAAGAGTGAAGTCGTCATTTCAGCGACCTTCGTTATCCCAAAAGGCAGAAGCCCGAAGCAGGCGCTCGATATCGCGCTTGACCTGCGGCACTTGTTCGTTCGCAAGTGTCGCTGGAAAACGCATCATCCAATTTCCAATGGGATCGACCAAAAACAAATGTTGGCTTAACTGCGCACCTTCCTGCGGCTTGAGCCAGCGCTGCAAATCTGAAGGGGCAACCCGTAACACCGTAGCCGTTTGAAGCGCCGGACGCAGAGTCTGCGCCACGGGAATATCGTCGCTCACCAACCAAACCCAATCCAGTCGGTCTTTTTCTTTACCCAAACCTTCACGCAACTGCCGTTGCAGATACAGGTGGCGAGTGCAGCTATCGTCACAAGTACCACCGGCCACACTCACCAACAACCATTGCCCTTTGAGTTCGCGTAAATTCACCTTGGAGCCATCAAGAGCTATCGCTTGAACATCTGGCAGCGGTTGCTGCGGATGAATGAGTTGACCAAAATTACGCCGCCCCTCGGGCCGAACCACGTAATAGGTGAAATACGAGGCGATCACTGGTGCGGCGCAAACCAACAAAACCAGCAGCATTTTCCAACGCCCGCTGCTGGTTCTATAGGCCCCAGCAGCGTCCAAATCTTGGGGGTTGGGCATGGAATGCACCGTCAAGCCCAGTGGCTGGTCTTCGTTAGCGTGGGGCTTAGACATGAGGGGAAATATCCTTAGATCGATAAATAGTTCGGCGAAAAATTTGAAACCATAAGTACAAGGCGATCACCAAAGCCGATAAACCGAACCATTGAAAGGCGTAGCCATAGTGCTTATCAATCCCAAAATTCACCGCTGGCCAATCGCGCCGCAAACCTTGGCTGGGCAAACCAGTTTGACGAACGGTAAAGTTCAGAATAGGCAAACCGGTCTCGCTACGAAACGCTTGCAAATCTAGATTTTGCCGGATAAGTCCCTTAGCGCTCTGGCCTGGCTCATAAAGCTTGGATGACGCTAGGGCAATGTGACCTTCAATTTGAACCAACCCTGAAGGCGTCTCAACTACAGGTACCGTTTCCCGTTGTTCAAAGTTGCGCTGCGCCCACCCACGTTGCACGACGATCACCTTGTCGCTGCCCTCCAATCGCAATGGAGTTAGGACAAAGAAGCCTACTTTCCCATCCATTTGTCGGTTGTCCAAATACACGGTCGATTGCGACACCCACGTGCCTGCAAGAAGAACTCGCTGGTGTAGTACTTCATTGACATCGTTTAAGTTCAAGAATACTTGCTGCGTTAACGGTGGCTTGCTTGCTTGCTGTTGCATAGCAGATTGCAAGGTTTCTTTTTGGGCCGCCCGACCTAACTGCCAAAACCCGAGATAAGCCCCCAGCGTGGCAAAGAACGCAGCGACAAGTGATAATAAAAGTAACTTACGTTTTGAATCCAACTGCATATCCTGTACCTATGTCCTACCTTGTCAGTCTTGCCTTCTTTGCTATTCTCGCCAGCTTGGCCGCTGCACTTTTTTTCATGCTTCGCGGAAATCCTAATGCCTCAGGAAAATCCAAACGAATGGCCCGCGCGCTTGCGATGCGTGTGGGGGTATCGATATTCTTGTTCGCCTGCATTTTGATCTCGTGGAAGTTTGGCTTGATACAACCCACAGGCATTCCCCCTGGCGCTTAAAGTATTCCAAGACCAGCGCCCAATTAAAAAATTCTCACTCCACTAAAAAAGGCACCTTCAAGGTGCCTTTTTACTGAGCGCACAGCCCTTAGAGCCAGTACACCAAAACGTAAAGACCGAGCCATACGACGTCAACAAAGTGCCAGTACCAAGCCGCTCCCTCGAATCCAAAATGGCGCTCCGACGTAAAGTGGCCTTTTTGCAAGCGCAAGGTGATGAACAAAAGCATCAACATACCAACAAACACGTGAAAGCCATGAAAGCCGGTCAACATAAAGAAAGTGGAGCCGAAAATACCTGAGCTCAGCTTCAAGTTGTAAACGGTATAGGCGTGGTAATACTCGTATCCCTGGACGCCCAAAAAGGTCACACCCAGCAAGACCGTCATCCACATAAAGTTGATGGTTTTGCTGCGATTTCCATCGATGAGTGCGTGATGCGCAATCGTTAAGGTGACGCCCGAAGTCAAAAGCAAGGCCGTGTTAATCGTAGGCAACCAGAAAGGTCCCATAGTCGTGAAGGGCTCGACAATTCCAGCAGGAGACGCAGTAGCTCCAGCAGCCATACTTGGCCACACCGCTTTAAAGTCAGGCCACAGCAAGGCATTGTCTAAACTGCCCAACCCGGGAACAGAGTGCGAGCGGGCCCACCACAAAGCACTAAAGAAAGCGCCAAAAAACATCACTTCTGAGAAGATAAACCAACTCATGCTCCAGCGGAAAGACAAATCGATTTTTCTGCCGTATTGGCCGCTTTCACTTTCAGAAACAGCCTCGCTAAACCATTGATACAAAACGGTAAGCCAAAAAACCAGGCCAAAGGCCAAGGAGTATTTGCCCCAATCCGCTCCGTTGACCCATTGGCCAGCGCCTAAGATCACAAAAAACAGACCGAAAGCTGCCATTACCGGATGGCGAGACGGTCCAGGGACAAAGTAATACGGTGTTGTTGCGTGTGCGCTTGTACTCATTTCAGCTCCATTTTTCCAAATTCATCTCTAAAAATTCGCTCTGCCCTTGTAGCTTTTTATTTTGCGACCACCCAGGTTGCTAGTGTAATTAACCCCAGCACAAAGAGCAGCGCTCCCATTAACCCAACTAACACCACGTGCAAGGGGTTCACTTTTGCTAAATCATCTTGGTAACCTGCTCGGCTACGAATACCCAAAAAGGACCAAGCCACCAGTTTGATGCTGCGCCAAAACGAAGTTTTTTGTTGCTTGGTTTTTTGTGGCTCAGACATTAAGACCCAGCTCCCTTTGATATCCAATGAGGAGCACTCGCAACTGGGGCAGCAGGCGTTTTGCCGCCTACCTCAAAAAACGTATACGACAAGGTAATTGTTTTCACATCTTTGGAGAGCTTGGGATCAATCACAAAAGCCACAGGCCATGATTTTTTTTCACCTGGCTCCAAGGTGTATTGGTTAAAGCAAAAACACTCTAATTTATTGAAGTGCGCCGACGCTTGTTGGGGCGCGTAGCTTGGAATAGCTTGCGCAGACATGCGTCGATTTTGGATATTTTGGAACTCGTACATGACGGTTGTTAACTCGCCGGGGTGAACTTCTACCGAACGCTGCCCTGGTTTGAAATCCCAGGGACCCCGCGAGTTGGCATCAAACTCAACCGTAATCGTTCGCGAGGTATCAACTTGTGTGTTCGCTGGCAATGCAGGATCGACACCCTTTAAGGCCTGCTCGCCCAAGGCCAACACATTGATGCCGGTCATCTCACAAATCGCTTTATACAAAGGGACTAAAGCGTAACCAAAAGCAAACATCAGTACTGTTACCACAGCCAGTTTGCGGACCATTATGAAGTTTTCGCGCTGCAAATTCATTGCAAAACTACCGGCTTAAAACGATCATTTTGAGCATGAAGCCAGCAAAGAACACGATGGCCACCGAAGCCAAAATCAGGCCCAATTTGCGGTTGGACTTTTTTTGTTCAGGTGTCATAGTGTTCGTAATGCCAAGTCAATCGCACTTAAGCGATGACTTTGTTGGCCGCAGCATTTAACTTCGGTGGTGTTTCAAAGGTATGGAAAGGCGCAGGAGAGGGCACTTCCCACTCAAGGCCTTCAGCAGCTTCCCAGGGTTTTTGCGAAGCTTTTTCTCCTTTGCCCATCATGGTTGGAAGCACTACAAACAGGAAGAAGTAAACCTGCGCAAGTCCAAACGCAAAAGCACCGACTGAAGCCACCGCATTGAAGTCAGCAAACTGCATAGGGTAATCTGCGTAGCGGCGTGGCATTCCCGCCAAGCCTAAGAAATGCATAGGGAAAAAAGTCACGTTAAAGGCGATCAATGACCACCAGAAATGAATTTTCCCGCGTGTTTCGCTGTACATCACACCCGTCCATTTGGGTGACCAGTAGTAGTAACCCGCAAACATTGCATAGAGTGAGCCCGCAACCAAAACGTAGTGGAAGTGGGCTACCACGTAGTAGGTGTCTTGCAACTGAATGTCGATGGGCGCCATCGCCAGGATCAACCCGGTAAAGCCGCCCATGGTAAAGACGAAGATAAAGCCCACGGCAAACAGCATGGGAGTCTCAAAGGTCATCGAACCTTGCCACATGGTCGCAATCCAATTGAAGATCTTCACTGCCGTTGGTACCGCGATCAACATCGTGGCGTACATAAAGAACAACTGACCTGTCACGGGCATGCCGGTGGTAAACATGTGGTGAGCCCATACGATGAACGACAAAATCGCGATCGATGAAGTGGCGTACACCATAGAGGCGTATCCGAATAATTTTTTACGCGCGAAGGCCGGAACGATTTGGCTGACGATGCCGAAAGCAGGCAAGATCATGATGTACACCTCAGGGTGACCGAAGAACCAGAAAATATGCTGGTACATCACCGGGTCACCGCCGCCAGCGGGATTAAAGAAGCTGGTCCCGAAGTGGCGATCTGTCAAGGTCATCGTGATAGCGCCAGCCAATACGGGCATCACTGCAATCAACAGGTAAGCGGTAATCAGCCATGTCCAACAGAACATGGGCATTTTCATCAAGGTCATGCCAGGTGCGCGCATGTTCAAAATGGTCACGATGATGTTGATCGAACCCATGATGGACGAGGCACCCAAAATGTGCAGCGCAAAAATACCAGCATCCATGCTCGGACCTTGTTGCAGCGTCAAAGGCGCGTACAGGGTCCAACCCGCGGCAGGAGCGCCGCCAGGCATAAAGAAAGAACCCGCGAGCATCAACCCTGCAGGGATCATCAACCAGAAGCTAAAGTTATTCATCCGCGCAAATGCCATGTCAGCAGCGCCAATTTGCAAAGGAATCATCCAGTTCGCGAATCCCACAAAGCCAGGCATGATGGCGCCAAACACCATGATCAGGCCGTGCATGGTGGTCAAAGAGTTAAACAACTCGGGGTTGACCAATTGCAGCCCTGGCTGGAACAACTCTGCCCGGATCAGCAAGGCCAGAATACCGCCGATGATCAACATCGTAAAACTAAACAATAAATACATCGTCCCGATGTCTTTGTGGTTGGTCGCAAAGAGCCACCGTTGCCAGCCGGTAGGCGCATGGTGGTGGTCGTCATGGGCATGATCGTGGTGATCTAAAACTGCGCTCATACTGATTTCCTTTTCAATTCTCTAATTTCGTTGCGGGGAGTTGTTGAACTTACGTCTAGTGGCTCGGCATCACTTGCGCAAAGCCAGAACCTCTGCAGGTTGCACAACCTGCCCCGTCTTGTTAGACCAATGGTTTTTCGTGTAGCTGATCACAGCAGCAATATCTGTGTCACTCAAGGCTTTCCATGAGGGCATGGAAGCATTGTTTTGACCATTCAACAAAACCATGATTTGTTTACTCTTATCGGCGTCAAGCACCACAGCAGCCCCATCTAAGGGCTTGATCGGGCCCGCACCTTTGCCGTTGGCTTGGTGGCAAGCCACACAGTTTTGGGCATAAACCTTTTCACCGCGTTGCGTGATGTCCGCCAAGGTCCATACTTTGCTTGGGTCGTCGGCTTTGGCGGCGAGTTTTTTCTTCTCGCCTTCAACCCAAATGGAGTAATCTTCAGCAGACACTACCTTGACATGAATGGGCATGTAGGCATGCTCTTTGCCACACAGCTCTTGGCATTGCCCATGGTAATTACCTACTTTTTCAGCGCGAAACCAGGTATCACGAACAAATCCGGGAATTGCATCTTGCTTAATTCCAAAAGCAGGGACAGCAAACGAATGGATAACATCATTGGCGGTTGTGATGATCCGAACTTTTTTATCGACTGGAACCACCAAGGGGTTGTCCACTTTGAAAAGATAGTCATCCACGACCTCGCCCTTTTTGGGGCCGCCGTTGTTAGACATCTCGCGTTGCTCGCTGTCTAAGGTGGAAACAAAAGCAATGCCTTCGCCTTCACCCTTAACGTAGTCGTAACCCCATTTCCACTGCATACCAGTAGCCTTGATGGTCAGGTCGGCGTTGGTGGTGTCTTTCATAGCAACAACCACTTTGGTAGCAGGCAAGGCCATCAAAATCACGATCACAAAAGGAACGATCGTCCAGATAATCTCAACGGTAACAGACTCGTGGAAAGTAGCCGCTTTGTGCCCTACCGACTTGCGGTGCTTCCAGCTGGAGTAGAA
Organism: Comamonadaceae bacterium; assembly: GCA_007279715.1. Classification (GTDB taxonomy): domain Bacteria; phylum Pseudomonadota; class Gammaproteobacteria; order Burkholderiales; family Burkholderiaceae_C; genus Allorhodoferax. Next base: position 13,407 of record QYPA01000044.1, read on the forward strand.
CATCACTGCAAAAACAGCAAGAAAAATGACGACACAAAGAATCATCATGAACCAATGCAGCCACTGTTGATCACGGGCAATCGCCGTAACAGGCGTTGGCAGGTCTAATTGTCGAACGGATGGGCCGCCTGGCAGATCATTAACCGCATAAGCAAGGCTTAGGGCCGTAGTGCCAAACCAAGCGCCGGCTATGGTCATCAAGGAAACTAATTTTTTCCAAATGCTCTTCATCGTATTCACTTTCAATGCCCAAAAGTAAGCAAACTCAAAAACTAAAAGGGTAGGTTAGGTTTGGGGTGGAACTTCACACACTTAAGGTGTGCATCCTCCAGAGAAAAACCGCTTTATTTACCTTTATGAATTGTATCCGAGAGTTTTTTTCAACTAACAACCAATAGACTACCAAGGTTTCTCGGCTAAAAAGGGTTGTTTTTGACGCCTTTAGGAGATTTCAAAACTGCACGCATTTCATCTATGCTTAACGTCGTTTCGGCTTTGACTGGGATACGCGGCTGGGGCTTAAACGCATGGCCGTAAATAATCTCGAAGGTCAAACGCAGCCTTTGAGGATCTTCGGGGTCAGTTAAGTGTGTTTGTAATTGCGCATGGAGCTTTTTGAGCCACCCCTTTCCGCGCAAATGTTGAAAACGCCCCACATGTAAATTACGCCCCAAACCCCGCAGCTCTTCTAAAAGCCGCTCAGGACTCGAAAAAGTCAACGTGATGCGCTCCATGTCCATGACCGGTTCAGCGAAACCAGCGCCCACCAACATATCACCCCAATCATGCATATCGGAAAATTCATGCGCTGGGGCGGGCCAACCCATTGCTGAATAAATCGGGCGCAGTTCCAGCAAAGTGTCAGGCCCCAAACAGGAAAACATCGCAAAACCATCTGAATCGAGCATGTGGCTCCACTGCGTAATCAGCGCTTGGGGTTGCGCGCTCATATGCAATGCCATATTGGCCCAGAGCATTTGTACCGGCCGCTTGGGCGCGTCAAACCGAAGAGACGGACCGACCCACCTTCGAAAACTCCACCAAGGAGGACTTAAGTATTTATGGGCTTGTGAAAGTGGATCTGCAGACTCTTGCATCACAAAGCACTCCGACTTCGGGTAGCGCTTAGCAAGCAAAGCATGGGCTTGTACCCCGCCGCGCAAGGGTTCCCAATGCAGCCATTGGCGCGGCTGCTTGACCACCCACTGCAACCGGCTTTCCATTCTTCTTGCAACCTCTTCATGCAGCCAAGGGGAGCTGGATTCTTTTCGCAACGCGGGCACTTTTGCCCACCGATCCGCAGCAACAGGGTCAAGGGTAGGTGGTCGCTTTACTATCATAAAGGCAGTATATTGGCTTGATGTTTCGCCAATGGATTCAAAGGTTTTTTTATCGACTCCCGAGCCAATGCGCGGTCTGTAACGCGTGGCCAAGCCAGAGCGTGTGTGAGTCTTGCGTGGGTTTGTTTGCCCAGCCGTGTGCGCGTTGTAGTCGGTGCGCCCTTCCAGTTTTATTGGGGATGCGCGAATGCGTCGCTTGTAAAAATAATCCGCCGCACACCGACGCCGCGCTCGCCGCCGTGACTTACAGCTTTCCTTGGGCCAAGATGGTGCACGATTTTAAATTCCATGACAACCCTGCTTGGGCAAGAAACATGGCGGTTCTGATGCGAAGTACACCCTGGGTCGACCCCGCACTCGATGCTGCCGACTGGGTTATGCCCATGCCTTTATCCCCAGAGCGATTGCGTCAAAGGGGGTTTAACCAAGCCTTTTTACTCGCGCGGGAGTTGGCACCGCAATTGGTCAACAACACTTTTTTACTGCGCATCCAAGATACCCCCGCCCAAAGTTCTTTGCCACGCCGCGAACGCATGGCTAACGTAGAAAACGCCTTCGCCATCGCACCTCTGCAACGCCACCAACTCAAAGGCAAACGGATTGTGTTGGTGGACGATGTGATGACCAGCGGCGCGTCTATCAACGCCGCCGCTCTCGCCTTAAAGCAAGCTGGCGCACAACACGTCACCGCACTGGTTTTTGCAAGAACCGACTAAAAAGCAGCCATTCCAAAAGGCAATCGGTCAAGCGACAATCTGCGTATGTTTAATATTGTTTTAGTGGAACCCGAGATTCCCCCCAATACCGGTAACGTCATCCGACTCGCGACCAATACCGGATGCACCTTGCATTTGGTAGAGCCCTTGGGGTTTTCGATGGATGACAAGCACATGCGCCGCGCGGGCTTGGACTACCACGAGTACGCAACGCTAAAGCGCCACCGCGATTGGCAAGCCTTTTTAGACACCGAACGCCCCGCGCCTGATCGGCTTTTTACCTTAACGACCCGAGGGACAAAAAATCCTTTCGATACGGCCTTTCAACCCGGTGATTGGCTCGTTTTTGGATCGGAGACCAAGGGGATTTCTGACGCTGTGAGGGCCTCGTTTGGGCCTGGGCAAAGCCTCAAACTCCCAATGCAAAAAGACCAGCGCAGCCTGAATTTATCTAACGCAGTCGCAGTCACCGTCTTTGAGGCTTGGCGACAAAACGGGTTTGCCTAAAGAAAGGTCTTCAGGGATAAAGGCGCGCCAATGACTCAGCGATACAAACCGGCTTAGCAACGCCTTCACGCTGGGTGGTCACTTCCCAGGTGAATTGAAATCCGTGGTTTTCTATCGGGTCGGCTTTGAGTAACTTTAAAGCCGCCCGCAGGCGGCTATTAACGGGAACGGGCGCCATAAAACGAACCTTATTGAGCCCGTAGTTCACGCCCATACGCGCTTGTGTAATTTTGAGCGCCGAGTCAAAAAATTGAGGGATCAACGACAAGGTGAGAAAACCGTGGGCAATAGGCGCTCCAAAAGGGCCTTGGCTTGCGCGTTCGAGATCGACGTGGATCCACTGGTGGTCGCCCGTGGCTTGGGCAAATTGGTTGATGTGGTCCTGGGTAATTTCAACCCAGTCGCTGGTCGCTACTTCTTGTCCGACGCAACCGGCTAAGTCTTGAAAAGTGTCGAAAGTTTTCATGCCTTGGTGACTCATAAAGCTTAAAGAGCCCATGGTAACCTCGGCGCATGTTCAGTCCCTCACAAGAAGATGTTCGTCGATTTTTTTGCGCCGTCTACGAAAAATCGCTCCGCAAAGCGCCTATGGAGACCATCGAAACTTTAGCCAGCCAATGGATCGCAGAGCATCCGGAGTACCACGCAGATTTTTCCAATGTGGATGCGGCCTTGGGTCAGGTGTATCCCAACGCGCAAGGACAAAGCAATCCTTTTTTGCACTTGTCGATGCACCTGTCCATCAGCGAGCAGTGCAGCATTGATCAGCCCCGTGGAATTCGCCAAGCGGTTGAACTGCTAACCCACAGGCGCAACTCGCTTCACGACGCACACCACGAGACCATGGAGTGTTTAGGAAAAATGTTGGAAGAAAGCCAGAGCGCGAGGCGCCCCCCAGACGGGGACGCTTACATGGCCTGCGTGCAAAGGCACGCAACCCGGGATTAACCAGGGTTAGGAATTAACGGAACCGGCTTTCGGGAACCGTTTTCAGTTCACCCGGCAAGCTTCCGAGGTAATTGGCCAGCTCTTTCAACTCCGTATTGTTGAACTGTTTAGCAACACCGCCCATGATCGCGTTACCGCGACCCACTTGGGGGTTGCCGTCCACTTTGTAAGCTTTGAGGGCGACAAAAAGGTAGTCGCTGTGCTGGCCAGCAAGCTTGGGGTAACTTGGATCAATCGGCTTACTAAGGCTTTCGCCGTGGCAAGAAGCACACGCGCCTTTAGCGACCAACTCCATGGCTTTGGCTGAGCCATTAGCTGCTTTTTCCAAGGGCTTGGCGTTGGCATCAACGCCACTGGCAGCGTAAAACGAAGCCAAATCAGCCATGTCTTGGTCAGAGAGTGATGCGGAAATTCCACGCATCGTTGGGTGCTTGCGCTCGCCTTTTTTGTAGGCGTTGAGCGCGGAAATGATGTATTTATCACCTTGGCCAGAAATTTTAGGAACTTTATGGATTTCGGGGAAACTCGCTTGGTATCCCACAATGCCGTGGCAACCGATACACATGGCGTTTTTCTTTTCTCCCGACTTGGCATCACCCTTGATTTCTAGCGCATTGGCAGAAAGGACGGTCACAGAAGCGACAAGAAAAGCAGATAGGGACAGAAGCAATTGATTCATTTTGCGCAGACAATCAGGTGGAGATTGGTATAAATTGACTAAGCGATTATATCGACGACTATCAGAGCCCATCGCGCCACTGCAAACAATGACTATTGTCAAGAAAAACGACCGC
>QYPA01000010.1 GCA_007279715.1 Comamonadaceae bacterium
CCAAAATTCTGCTTGTTGCTAATAATTGTCGGATTTAACGCTGTATTAGCCATCTTTCATAAACAGCCAGCCAATTTTCGTCTGAAATTTAGCAAGCCTTTCAGTTAGATTTTTATTTTTTGCTTTTTCGGTCAGACACTATATAGACTGGCTCTCTGAGCATGCCAAAATAAAAATAGTTCTCAGCAAATGTTCATTACGCTCTCCCATCGACTTTGGAGATATACACCGGGTTATGGACAGCTATCTTGAAAAACTGACCACAAACAAGCCGAGGCTGGATATCAGTATCCATCTATCACCAGGCACGCCGTCAATGACAGCAGTATCGATACTGTTGGGCAAGACTAAATACCACACCCGCTTTGTGCAATCGACCAGAGAAAAAGGTGGCGAGTTTGTCATCATTCCCTTTGATATTTCAGCCGAATATATTCCACAGTTAGTCTAAAACGCAGACAAAAAGCTGACCGAACTATCCTATTCAGAAGCACCTTTATACGCTGCTTTTTCTGACATAATCACTCAGAATCCAGAAATAAAAAGAATCATACAAAAAGCCGAGAAAATTGCGCTACGTGATGTGCCTGCGTTAATCATGGGGGAATCTGGAACCGGCAAAGAGCTTTTTGCCAAGGCGATACATAACTCCAGTCTGCGTAAGGGCAAACCCTTTATCACCGTTAATTGTGGAGCAATCCCCAAGGATCTGATTGATTCTGAACTGTTTGGTCACATAAAGGGAGCATTTACCGGCGCAAGCAATAACAAAATCGGCTATTTTGAAGCGGCTGATGGTGGCACCCTGTTTCTTGATGAGTTTGGTGAACTACCGGAAGACGCACAGGTTCGGTTGCTGCGTGTGTTGCAATCGGGAGAAATGAGTCGAGTTGGCGACAGCGGCACAATAAAAGTGGATGTTCGGGTTATTGCCGCGACCAATCGCAACCTTTCTGTTGAAATTGCTTTGGGCCGTTTTCGAGAGGATCTTTTTTATCGTGTCGCGGTGGGGATTATTACTTTGCCGCCTTTGCGTGAAAGAACTGGCGATGTTGCCATGTTGGCTGATTATCTGATGACTAAAATTAATCAGGAGGCATCCAGTCAACCTGGTTACATTAATAAAATAATTTCTATAAAAGCAAAAAATATTATATTGAGCCACGCTTGGCCTGGTAATATCAGAGAGCTGAACGGCACTCTACTAAGGGCATCGATATGGGCGGACACGGAACAAATAACCGAAGCCGATATCAAAGAAGCAATGATTGAACGGCCTCAGCAAGTAACAACCAGTGAACTGCCTGAAATAGGTAACGGCATTGATGTTCAACAAGTTTTAGATGGTATAAGAAGAAAATATATCACCCAGGCACTAAAAAAATCGGCTGGAAACAAGAAGGAAGCAGCGGTACTTTTGGGATTGCCCAACTATCAGACCTTATCAAACTGGATGGAAAAACTGGATGTTCAGTAAAAGTTGGCACACTCTTCGCTAAGAAGAATTCTATGGACAGAATAGATATTATGCAATCACAAAACTTTGAATTTCTCAGGAACACTTGGCCGGAACTGGCAAGTTTGGCCGGTTTCGCTGAACGCTATGCTTATGCTGATCCGCAAAGCGCACAGACCAAGTTGCGTAATTTTGCCGAGCGCTGTGTTGATATCGTTTATAGCAAACTGAGTTTACCCAGGACGCCGATGTCCAAATTCATGGAACTGCTCAGTAACGATGCCTTCGAAGCAGTTACCCCCAAAGTTGTTATTGATAAACTTCATGCTATTCGTATTCACGGAAACAAAGCCGCTCATGGCGACAAGGTCACCGAACAAAGCGCTCAGTGGTTGTTGAAAGAAGCCTTTGACCTGGGCCGCTGGCTATTCGTCACCTATAACAAAGGTGATGCCGCGACAATTAAGGATTTCGAGCAACCCAAGCCTCTACAATCTGCCAAGGCAGACTATAAAAATGAACGCAAAGCCCTGTTGGAGCAATATGCTAAGCAGGAAGCGCAGATGCAGGCACTGCTGGCCGAGCTGGCAACCGAGCGTGAAAAATCAGCTCAACTGGAACATACGGAAGAAGAACTGACTCAACTTAAGCAACAGGCGGTTCATAAAGGTCAGCAAGCAGTTAATGAGCTGCACTTTGATGAAGCGGCTACCCGTAAACAGCTAATTGATCTGCAACTGGCTCAGGCCGGCTGGGAACTGGTAAATACCGAGCAAATAACGCTAGAAGAAAAAGTTCTGCATCAGCCCACTACAACCGGCGCTGGCTATGCCGACTATGTGTTATGGGATGATAACGGTAAACCTCTGGCCGTCGTCGAAGCTAAAAAGACAGCTGTCGATGCAGAAAAAGGTCGCCATCAAGCCAAACACTATGCCGATGGTCTGGAAAAAATGCATGGACAACGTCCGGTGATTTTTTACACCAATGGTCATGACATCTGGATTTGGGATGATCATCGCGAGCAAAATTATCCTCCGCGCAAACTGTATGGCTTTTATTCCAAGTCCAGTTTGCAATATCAAGTACGGCAACGGACAGAACGCAAACCGCTCAATAGCGTTTCCGCCAAAGCCGAAATTTTGGGCGATCGCCTGTATCAACATGAAGCGCTAAAGCGTATCAGCGAACGCTTTGAAACCAAACAACGTAAAGCCCTGGCAGTGCAGGCCACCGGCACCGGCAAAACGCGCTTATCGATTGCCCTGACCGATGTTTGTATGAAAGCCGGTTGGGTCAAGCGCGTACTGTTTGTCTGTGACCGCCGCGAGCTACGCAAACAAGCTAAAAACGCCTACAGCGAATATCTATCAGCGCCCATTACCATTCTGACTAGCAAAAGCGTACAGGATTCGCATAATCGCATCTTTATCGCCACTTATCCTGCGATGATCAGATTATTTGAAAAATTCGATCCAGGCTTTTTTGATTTGATTATCGCCGATGAATCGCACCGTAGCGTCTACAACATCTATGGTGATTTGTTCCGCTATTTCGATGCGCTGCAAGTCGGACTGACCGCCACGCCGGTAGAAATGGTCAGCCGATCAACTTGCCAGTTATTTGGTTGCGACTTCAAAGAACCTACCTGTAATTACTCGCTGGAAACCGCCATCGAAGAAGGCTATCTGGTGCCGTATCAGGTGGTTAAACATACGACCAAGTTTCTGCGCGACGGTATTAAAGGTCATGCCTTAACCGCCGAACAAATTGCCGAACTGGAAGATAAAGGCATAGACCCTAATAGCTTGGATTTTAACGGCGAGGACATCGATCGCGCGATTTACAATAAGGACACCAATCGAAAAATCCTGCAAAACCTGATGGAAAACGGCATCCGTCAGGCCGATGGGCAGACGCTGGGTAAAACCATTGTTTTTGCCCGTAACCACCTACATGCCAAACTGCTCGAAAAGCTTTTTGATGAGCTATATCCACAATATGGCGGTAAATTCTGTCATGTGATCGATAACTACGATCCGCGTGCCGAAGCCTTAATCGACGACTTTAAAGGTCTAGGCAGTAACGATCAGCTGACTATCGCGATCTCAGTGGACATGCTCGACACCGGCATTGATGTGCCGGAAATCGTCAATCTGGTATTCGCCCGTCCGGTAAAATCGCCGGTCAAGTTCTGGCAAATGGTCGGTCGCGGCACCCGCTTATGTCTTAACCTGTTTGGTGTTGGTAAACACAAAACCCATTTTCAGATATTCGATCACTGGGGCGTAGTCGAATACCACGGCATGAAACAGCGTGAAGTTACCATCAGCCAGCCTAAAGCGATGATGCAGCGTTTGTTTGAAGCCCGCTTGCTGCTTGCCAAAACCGCGCTACATCACGCCGAACCCGACTTTTTTGACTGTGTAGTGCAATGGCTGCACAAAACCGTTAACAGTCTCGACGATAAAACTTTGGCTGTGCGTGACAAGTGGAAGGTTAAACGTCAGATGAGCGATCTGGAAACCATCCGCCAATTCAACGCTAACACCCTCATCTTGCAGGAAACCGAGATTGCGCCACTGATGCAATGGCTGGATATTCGTGGTCACAGCGATGCCTACAAGTGGGATTTATTAATTAGCCAGATTCAGCAACAAAAACTACTTAAGTCCAGTGCCGATGATCTGACTGGCGAGGCGATTAACCAGCTCTGGCAATTGCAAATGAACCTAAACCAGGTTAAAGCCAAAGCCAGCATCATCAAGCAATGCCGTGAACCGGCCTGGTGGCAGGCGTCTTCATTGGATGAACTGGAACAAATGCGCATTGAGCTGCGCAGTATCATGCAATATCGCGAAAAACGCACTGGCCCAGGCTCTGAAGCACCCACTATCGATATTACCGACAGCGATGAAATACATGAAAAGCAAAGCACGTATTTAAAAGCCGTCGATATGGCGAGTTATCGCCTTAAAGTCGAACAAGCCTTAAATGCATTGTTCGAGAAAAATCCAATCCTGCAAAAAATCCGCAATGGCACAGCAGTAAGCCTAGCGGAACTCGATAACCTCAATGCGCTGATCCACATCCAGCATCCCGACATTGACCTGAATATTCTGAAAGGCTTTTACGACACCGCAGCACCAATGGAGCAGATTCTGCGCTCCATCGTCGGGATGGACGCCGACAAGGTCAACCAGCATTTTGCCGATTTTATTCAACACTACCCCAGTCTTAATGCAAGACAGGTGCAGTTTTTGAGTCTGTTAAAACGGCAGATAGCCCAAAGCGGCGCTATCGAAATCAACAGTCTTTATGAAATGCCCTTTGCCGCAGTGGGCGAGCTAGACAGCTTATTTACCAACGAACAACAAATCGATGATTTGCTCGCCATTGTACAAAGTTTCGGTAAACAACCGATAATGGCAACCCAATAACAAAATCCAAGGAAATGACTGCTTAACTATGATCACCGGCGACTTAAAAAACAAAATCGACAAACTCTGGCTGGAATTCTGGCAGGGCGGCATTGCCAACCCCTTAACGGTGATTGAACAAATCACTTTCCTGATGTTTGCCCGTCTGCTGGATATAAATGAAAGCCGCGATGAAAAACGCGCCGCCCGCACCGCCGACTTTAGCTATACCCCGCGCTTTAAAGACAATGAACAACATTTACGCTGGAGCCAGTTCAGCCATATCGAAGATGCCGATCGGCTCATGAACGTGGTGCGCGATGACGTATTCAAGCATTTTCGTCTGCATACCAGCGACAGCCGTTTTGGCGATTACATGAAAGATGCGCGCCTGGCTATCGACAAACCCAGTCTGCTGGTCAAAGCCATAGAAATGATCGACGCGCTGCCGCTCGATGCCGGAGACACCAAAGGCGATTTATACGAATACCTGCTTAGCAAACTGTCCACCGCCGGTATTAACGGCCAATTCCGCACCCCGCGTCATATCATCAAACTGATGGTACAGTTGCTAGCTCCGCAACCGGATGAAACCGTCGCCGATCCTACTTGCGGTACGGCGGGCTTTTTGGTGGCCGTTATGGAATACCTGCTGGAAGCCTACAGCAGCGAGCATGGCATCCTGCAAGAGGAAGTTCTTGATGAAAAAGGTAAACTGTCATCCAAAAAATCTATACCGGCGACTTATTAACGCCAGAGCAATGGCAAGTCATCAAAACCAAAATGTTTCACGGTTTTGATTTTGACAGCACCATGCTGCGCATCGCCGCAATGAACCTATATATGCACGGTGTGGACGATCCTGATATCCATTATCAAGATACCTTGGCACACAGTTTTGCCGATCATTTTCCACACCTTGAGCAAAATGCCTTTAATGTGGTTTTGGCTAATCCTCCGTTCAAAGGCAGTCTGGACGAAGATACCATTAATCCACCGATCTTGCGGCTGGTAAAAACCAAAAAGACCGAGCTGCTGTTTATTGCGCAGATTTTACGGATGCTTAAAACCGGAGGCCGCAGTGCTACGGTCGTGCCGCAAGGCGTATTGTTTGGCTCATCCAAAGCACACCAAGCGGTGCGTGAATTATTGATTGAACAAAACCAGCTCGAAGCGGTCATCAACTTGCCTAGCGGCGTTTTCAAACCTTATGCCGGTGTGTCAACGGCGATTTTGCTATTCACCAAAGGCGGCGTGACCGATCAGGTGTTGTTTTATGACGTGCAGGATGACGGATTTTCGCTGGATGACAAACGCGATGCGTTGTATCTAGATGAACAGGGGAACTCATCAAGTTTTGCTGGTGATTTACCTAAGGTGCTTGCCGATTATCGACGCTGGCAAGAGTATAAAAACGCGATTCTTCATAATGGTGGAAAAGCTGAAAAGGCAGGTGCAATGTTCAGTGACCGCGCTCAGGCTTGCTTTTGGGTGAATAAAACCGAGCTTGCCGCAAATAAATATGACCTATCGATTAACCGTTATAAGGAAACCGTCCACGTAGAAGAACAATACGACTCACCAAAGGAAATTTTAGAGCAATGGATGACGTTGGTGGATGAGATTCAAGGAGAGTTGAAGGAATTGGAGTCAATGTTGTGAGTTGGCCTTTAGCCGCTTTAGGTGATATTGCTCCAGCCAAACCGATAAAGCTAAACGGATACACCCCAAGCGATAGAATTTGGCACGTAACTTTGGATCAAATTGAATCCAATACTGGTCTTCTTTTGGAAAAATCTATTAAGCCATTGTCAGAGGCTGGATCATCAACGCACGCATTTGATGATCGTCATGTACTGTATTCGAAGCTACGGCCATACTTGAATAAAGTATTGCTTCCTGATGAAACAGGGCTAGGTACAACAGAACTTGTTCCAATGCTGCCTGCTACAGGCAAGCTGGATAGGGTATATCTGGCGCATTATTTGAAATCTAAAACTTTTGTTAGTTGGATTTCAAGTCAGACAGCAGGCGCAAAAATGCCTAGAGTGTCAATGAATACATTTTGGGAGCATGAAATTCCTCTTCCACCTTTAGTCGAACAAAAGCGTATCGCCGCCATTCTCGATAAAGCCGACAGCCTGCGCCGCAAAAACCACCAAGCCATTCAACTTGCCGATCAATTCCTTCGTGCCGTATTTCTGGAACTATTTGGTGATCCAGTGACTAATCCAAAGGGGTGGGAACTTAAGCCTCTGAAGGAACTGACATCCAAAATTGGAAGTGGTTCGACACCTAGAGGCGGTCAAAGTGCATACGTCGAAGAAGGTATATCACTAATACGTAGCCTTAATATTCACGATGATAAGTTTTTACACAAAAACCTTGCTTTCATAACTGACAAGCAAGCTGCCGCACTGTCCAATGTTGAAGTTGAAAAACGCGATGTTTTGTTAAATATCACTGGAGCATCTGTCTGTCGCTGCTCAATAGTTGACGATTCAATTCTTCCTGCAAGAGTAAATCAGCATGTTTGTATAATTCGTGCGCCTGAATTGGTACCAGAGTATTTACTACACATGCTTATTTCAGCGTCATATAAACGGTACCTTCTGAATGTGGCTGGTTCGGCTGGAGCGACTAGGGAGGCGCTAACGAAAGATCAAGTCGAAAACTTAATGATTCCCGTGCCCCCCATGATTTTGCAAGAAAAATTTGCAGCAATAAAAAATATGGTTAAATCAGTTATAAATAAGGAAAAAAAAGGTATTTACTTGCCGTTGTTTGATTCACTCAGTCAAAAAGCCTTCGCCGGTGAACTTTAATGCTAACCAAATAAAGGAACGAATATGCAAACCCTACAAATACAACTTCCTGACACTATCAACATAGATATGCAGGAAATCCAAATGCTACTTGCCAGTAAACTGTTTGAAAAAGGCGTGTTATCGGTAGGGCAAGCGGCACAAATGACAGGTCTTTCTAAAAGAACTTTTATGGAGTTGTTGGGACATTATCAGGTATCGGTTTTAAATTATCCTGCCGAAGACATCATGCAGGATTTTGAAAATGCCTAAAATTGTTTCCAATACCAGTTGCCTGATCGTCTTGGACAATATTAATGCGCTAACTATTCTGCAAAAACTCTACCAAAACATTTATCTAACCGAAGAAGTCGCTCAGGAATTCGGCAAACCGTTAGAAAACTGGATGCATGTTGTCACTGTTATAGATAAAAATTATCTGCGCATATTAAACGCCAGTGTCGATTTGGGTGAAGCCAGCACCATCGCCTTGGCTCTGCAAATGCAAGAAGATAACGTGATGATCCTGGATGATTTGAAAGCCAGAAAACTGGCAAAACAGCTACAACTTAAGTTTACAGGTTTATTAGGCATTTTACTTAAAGCCAAACAACAGAAGATCATTAGCTCAGTCGCGGATATATTTACCCAGCTTAAAGAAGCGAACTTCAGATTTTCTGAAAAACTGGAAAAGGAAGTTTTAAGACTGGCCGGTGAGCTTTAGCTGGATCGAATAAGATTTAAATTAGGATAAGCAGATGCGGACAGAATGGATTAAAAACTTATGAGCATTAAAGCAATAACTCTCGAAAACTTTAAAGGCATCGGCGAAGCAGTTTGCATTGAACTGAAACCAATCACGCTATTATTTGGCGCGAATAGCGCGGGTAAAAGCACTATTCTCCAGGCATTGCTTTATGCCAGGGAAATTCTCGAACGAGGCAATACTGACCCAGACAAAACAATTCAAGGAGGAAATGCCGTGGATTTGGGCGGGTTTCGTAATCTTGTCCATAATCACGATGCAAATTTACAGATTTCATTGCGTTTTGATCTCGATTTATCTGATATTGATTTAGTTGATTACGGAGATTTTCCAGATTTACCCGAGTTGGACGAACTGAGCGGCGAGGCTATGACTGCTTGGGTAAAACTAGATGTTAATTGGGGGCGCTTCCAAGATAGTCCTGTTCAGGCGGATTATGAGGTGGGTATCAATGGTATTGTTGCCGTCAGTGTGTCCGCAGACGACCATGCTGGAGCGCGACATCAAGTTAGGTTTAATAGTCAGCATCCCTGGTTCGCACTGAGTGACGAAGCTAAAGACGATTTTATACAGGTAGGCGACGCTGACTGGATCACAACTCCAACCGCTGACTTAGAATCTCTGCGACGAGGATCATCAAGGGGCGAATCACTATTCGATGGAATTCGCAACGTACTTGATGCCCATGACATGGGTGAATTCAAAGAACTAATTAATTTTTGTTTGATTTCTCCGGGCGAATACCTGCGGAGCAATCTCAAACGGTTCAAATATCTTGGACCTATTCGAGTAGTACCAGATCGTTCTTATCAATCTTCAGAATCCCCCGACGAATCACGCTGGTCCACTGGATTAGCTGCGTGGGATTGGATAAATAATTCCTCTCTTTCGCAAGTAGATGAACTCAACAAATGGCTAACTTTGGAAACTCGACTTAATACAGGTTACCGTGTTGACGTTAAGCGATATAAAGAACTGGATATCGATAGTATGGCCATGTCTGCTTTGTCCCAAGGAACAGATTTTCTGGACAACTACGAGATGATCCGGCAGGAAATTGAAATACTTCCGATTAAAACGCGGGTTTTACTTCGACAGGAAAAGGATTTTTTGGATGTCGCTCCACAGGATGTAGGAATAGGTATATCGCAGGTCATTCCAGTGGTAGTTGCAGCCCTCGCGCAAAAGGATGGTATCGTCGCAATTGAACAGCCGGAACTGCATATCCATCCCGCCATACAAGTGGCGCTGGGTGATTTATTTATCCAGCAAACTAACGAAGATAATGTTTTCAATCGGCAATTTCTCATTGAAACGCATAGCGAGCATTTACTCCTTCGAATTTTACGCCGCATTCGCCAGACTGGAGAGGGCGATGTGCCAGCAGAATTACAACTTTCCCCTGACAGGGTCGCTGTCTATTATGTTGAATCATCGGCGCAAGGGACACAATTGAAGCATTTAAGCATAAATGATCAAGGACGCTTCGATGAGCGATGGCCAAGAGGTTTTTTTGAAGAACGTGAGAAAGAGTATTTCGGTGACATTGAGGATATGGCTGAAGAAATAGGGAGATTGTTTGGGCAATGATCAATGAATATGCAGTTTCACCATCCATTTTCAATAACCTCAACGACATTGCTTTTCTTTATGGTTCATTTGG
>QYPA01000077.1 GCA_007279715.1 Comamonadaceae bacterium
CAGTTGGATGGTTGCGCCCTTGTTGCCAGAAATTGCCACCCGCTGGATTGAAACCGGTGAAATGGAAACGCTCATTGCTCAGCAACGTAAACAAACCACCGAGCGACTGGCAATCGCTCACAAAATTTTGCGTGGAGTGGAGTTCAAGACCGACCCGGAATTTCCTTTGATTTGGGTGCCCTTGCCTGAGCCTTGGCGGGCCGGGCAATTCGCTGGCGCATTGCGTCAAGCGGGTGTCTTGGTGCGTACTGCAGACCACTTTGGGGTCGGTCGTTCACCCGCTCCCCAATCCGTTCGCATCAGTCTCAACGCACCGGCCAACACCGAGCTGCTTGAAAAAGGTTTGCAAATATTCAAGTCAGTGATCGATAACCCGCCTGTGATCTTTATGGGACGAACCTCTTGGTAGATTGAAGCACGCCCCAACGCGCTACTTGCGTTGAACGGCCCATTGCAAAGCAATGACTGTAGGCAGACTCGCAATGCCAAGGGCCAAGGCAGCGCCCAGCGCCATGAGTGGCAAGGGTGCGAATTTAAGAAGGGCTGCAAGCCAAGGCCAATAGATCGCCAAAGCTAAGGCCAGTAGGGCCGAGACGATGACGGCATACGCCGTAAAATTGGGTACGCGCAAAGAGGCCCAAAAACGCCCAACGCTTGCGCGGTTGGCCAAAATCAAAAACGCATTAGCGACGATCAGCGTGATAAAGACCATGGAGCGGACCTGCGCCTCTGCAAGGAAGCCGTAACCCCACGCAAAAGACAAGCCCACGCAAAGAAAAATGCAAAAGCCTTGACCCATCGCCAAACCGATTTCTCTTTTGCCAAAAAGTGGCTCTCGGGTATTTCTCGGAGGGTGTTGCATGACATCCGCTGCGGCGGGCTCATTTTCAAAAGCAACAGAGCAAGCCGGGTCAATAATCAGTTCGAGAAGCGCGACATGCAGCGGAAGAATCAATGGGGGCCAACCCATGACCATCGGTACCAGTGCGATGCCAGCGATGGGAATGTGGATGGCAAAAATATAGCGCATCGATTTTTGCAAATTGCCAAAAATGCGCCGCCCAAGTCGAATACCGCGAACAATCGAAGCAAAGTTGTCATCTACGAGGACGAGACCAGCTGCTTCGCGGGCCACGTCTGTGCCACGTCCGCCCATGGCGATGCCGACATGTGCGGCCTTAAGTGCTGGCGCGTCATTGACGCCATCGCCTGTCATTGTGACGATCTCGCCATTGGCTTGGAGGGCTTGGACGATCCTCAATTTTTGATGCGGTGAGATACGCGCACAAACAGTGATCTTTCGCAGTCGATTGCGCAAATCACTCTCGTTAAAGTGGTCGAGTTCTTTGCCGCTCAAGATGCCGCCCCCAACAAGACCGGCTTGGCGAGCAATCTCTTGGGCCGTCGTGGGGTAGTCCCCGGTGATCATGATGATTTGAATTCCGGCGCTTTGGCACTCGGCTACCGCTTGCTGGATTTCAGGGCGCAGCGGATCAGCCAATCCCACCAAGCCCAACCACTCGAATTCAAAATCGTGCGGATTTTGAGGGTACATACCGCCTTCAAAACGACTGTGCGCAACGCCTAAAACCCGAAGGCCTTCTTTTGCCATGCCGTCTGCACAATCCAACCAATGCCTGCGTAGCGCTTGACTGAGATGGCATAAATCCATGACAGCCTCGGGCGCACCTTTGGTGGAGACAACGCGCAAAGAGTCTTGCCCTTTTTGCCACACATGGGACATCGCTTTGAGCTCCGTACTCAGTCCATAGGTTTGTACCAATTGGCCAGTGCGGTACAGCGGTTCTGTTTCTTTCAAATGGGTTTCACCCAGTGTATGGAAAGCGATTTCCATCGGGTCAAAGGGTTGCGGCGCACTGGCCAAAATCGCATGTTCCAACAAGGGGTGAAATGGGCTGTCTAAGGACGTAGAAGTGGACGACCATCGCAGAATCGCACTTGGTATGGCGGTTGGCATAGCAGTGCTTGAAACCGCTAGCGATCGCACCGCCATGCGGTTCTGCGTCAACGTGCCGGTTTTGTCCGTACACAACACACTCGTAGCGCCCAGCGTTTCGATGGCATTGATATGGCGGGTAAGCACGCCTTCACGAGATAAACGGTGCGCCCCCATGGCGGGGAACAGCGTGAGCACCACCGAGTATTCTTCTGGCAGGATGGACATCGCCAACGCGATCCCCGAGAGCATTGCGGGTAGCCACTGTCCGTTGCGAAGGCCCAAGGTGAGAACCATGACAACGCACAGCACGCCGACCAGAGTGGCCAGCACTTTGACCAAGCGGGCGGTCTGTTCTTGGAGGGGCGTGCTGGCGTGATCGGTTTGACCCAGTACTACGCCAATTTGGCCCATTTGGCTGCGATTGCCGGTAGCGAGAACCTGCGCTAAGCCTTGGCCGCGCACAATAAAAGTTCCAGCAAAAACCAGAGCATTGTCTGGCGTCTGACTGGAATGGTTTTTTTCGACAGGCGCAGATTCGCCAGTGAGCAAGGACTCGTCAATTTCTAAGTGATCGCTTCGTAGTATTCGGCCATCTGCGGCCACACGGCCTCCTTCACAGAGAACAAGACAGTCGCCCAAGACCACCTCACGCGCAGGGATCGTGAGCCGCTGCCCAGCCCGCACCACTTGCGCATGCGGTTGCGTCAGCTGGCGAAGCGCCTCAATGGATGCCTCGGACTTGCCTTCTTGGTAAAAAGTCAGTACCAAGACAGCCAAAACAAAAACGGCCAGCGTCAACCCTTCTGTTAAATCCCCAAGCACGATGTAAAGCAAAGCCGCTGCCACGAGCAGGGCAAACATAGGTTGGCGTAACAAGTCGAGCAATCGTCGCCATACCGGACGTTTGATATGGAGTTCGATTTCGTTGGGCCCATCCTGGGCTAAACGAAGTGCCGCCTCGTTTAGGCTGAGGCCGGATTCAGTAGTATGGTGATTGCGCGTCATGGTTAACGCTGAGTTTGCAGGCCATTTAACTTTTCGCCCTTGACACAGGTCATACTTCGTTGATGTGAGCCCGTAGCCCTTGTTTCTTCTAAGGACCCCATGAATGAAAATATCCGTGAATTTTTAGACCGTATTCAGGCGCTGGAGCAATCTATAGAGATGGAGGCAAAAATTCGACGCCAGCAGTGGCAAGCGGATTTTGAAGAGCGAAAAATTCGCTTTGAAAAAGAAGTCTTAGACCAACAAAGACGCTTCAAGCAGGGCCTGCTGGGTTATATGTTGTCGGCCCAATGGCGCAACGTTCTCACGATGCCTTTTATTTACCCCGTTTTGTTGCCCATGCTTTTATTAGATGGTTTTGTTACCTTGTACCAATCGGTGTGTTTTCCGCTGTACCGGATTCCAAAAATCAAGCGAGCCGATTACTTTGTCTTTGACCGTACGCATTTGGCGTACCTCAATCTTTTAGAAAAAGTCAACTGCGCTTACTGCTCCTATGGCAACGGCTTGATCGCCTATTGCCGTGAAATTTTTGGACGCACCGAGCAGTATTGGTGCCCCATCAAACACACAAGACGCATTCTTCATGCCCATCCGCATTACCATGGGTTTGTCGATTATGGGGACGCGCAGAACTACGCGGCTGAGCTGGAACGCTTGCGATCCGAAATCACGCAGTTGGCTGCTTCAGACGCGCAAACGCATCCCGTGGTTTAGTCCGCTAACTCGGCAATCATTTCGATTTCGACTCACGCACCCATTGGAGTTTGGGCTACGCCAAACGCACCGCGGGCGTGTGCGCCTTTTTCTCCAAATACTTCGCCGATTAATTCACTGGCGCCGTTGGTGACCAAATGGTGTTCCGTGAAGCTACCAGTCGAGTTCACCAAGGACATGAGTTTCACAATCCGCTTCACGCGGTTCAGGTCTCCCACAGCAGCATGCAAGGTTCCCATTAAGTCCACCGCAATCGCACGGGCAGCCAACTTACCCTCGGCCGTTTGCATGGTGTTACCTAATTGACCTACCCACACTTGCCCGTCTTTTTTAGCGATGTGACCACTTATAAAAACCAAATTCCCGGTTTGAACAAAAGGCACGTAAGCGGCCGCTGGGATGGCCACGGGGGGCAAAGTGATATTGAGTTTTTCTAATTGGGTGTAGATGTTCATGGCGGCTCCGAAATAAAAAAAGAAATGGGCTTAGAAAGTATTGGGTGTATTTTCACCGAAATAGATATGTACTTTTCATTACCCAATCCTTTTTTGTACGCCCGAACGACTCAACTTTTTGAGCGAATCCAAACCAACCAGCGATCGCATCTGCGTGATGGCGATGGCGTTCAACTGCACCAGCCGTTCAGGCGCGGCCAACCCTTGATGAATCAAAACCGCATTGATGCTTTCAAGGTTTGACAACACCACCAGCTGCTCAAGGGACGCCGCATCTCGCATGTTGTCGGTCTCGGTTGTGTTGACTTGCCGCCACTGAGCCGCCGTGAGGCCGAAAAGGGCGACATTGAGTAAGTCGGCTTCACTGGCGTAAATGATGCTGGTTTGGGTCGATGTAAGGAGCGGCGGAATGAGCCGCTCCTTGATGGCATCGGTGTGAATTTTGTAATTGACTTTCGCCAAGGTGCGCTGAAAACTCCACTCCAACGAGTTGGCGCGAGATTCTTCATCCTTGAGGCGTTGGAACTCCTTGATGAGGTAGAGCTTGAATTCTGGGCTTAGCCATGAGCCGAATTCGAAAGCGATGTCTTTGTGGGCGTAGGTTCCGCCGTACCGTCCAGCCTTGGCATGCAGGCCGATGGCGTCGGTTGCCTCTATCCATCGCTTAGTCGATAGGAAGAAGCTGTTACGTCCAGCTTCATTTTTAATTCCCTCGAATTCGAGGGGATTAAATCCGGGGTTATTGAGCTGCTCCCACACACCCAAGAACAAAACGGTGTCTTTGTTCTTAAGCCATTGCTCAATTAGTGCACTACCCCCGTCAAAGCTCCTGACCATGTCGGTCAGCGAGATGTAGTCTTGATCAAAGCGCGTGGCTATGGTGAATTCCGCCCCCTTGACGTGGATGATTCGATTTTTCATGTCAACTCCCATTTACACGTCAATACGGTGCTGACGGTTATTTTTGCTTTAATTTTTTCAGATCATTGTAGTCATGAAAGAATTAAAAACTAGGCTGATTGCGAGCAACGGGGGTAGGGTTCTGTCGATAAGATCAAGCCATGTCACACGTCAGTTCACCGCCTTTGTCTGGGGCCCGCTTTGCTATGGGCGCAGCTTGGGCGTGGTTGGTGGGAACGGCCTTGCAGTTACAGCAAGAGGCGCTGTGGACGGCGCTTGCGTTTGGCGCTGTGGGTTTAGGCGCTATCGCACTCGGGCTCTGGGAAATGATGCGCAACCGAAACCAACGCCCAGCGCGATGGACAGAGCGATGGATGGGCGCTTTCATTTGGGTGATGGTGTTGGGTTTGGTCGCGTTTTCTTTGACAGGCCTGCGTGCTGTAGCGTTTGACTCTGAGCGTTTGAGTCCGGCTTTAGAGGGCCAAGATCTGCGTATCACGGGCGTTGTGGCCGAGTTGCCTCAGCGCAATGCGGCCGGTTTGCGTTTCAGGCTGAGCGTGGAGTCGGCCCGTTTGGGCAGCGGCGTCCCGGTTGCTTTTCCGAAGCGGATGGATGTGGGTTGGTACAACGGGATGGCGCCTGCAGGCGCAGATGCTTCTGCGTGGGAGCTTCAATACCAGCCGCAACCGGTGCGCCCCGGTGAGCGTTGGGAATTGACGGTGCGGGTGAAAGCGCCTCATGGCAGCAGCAACCCGCATGGGTTTGATTACGAGTTGTGGTTGTGGGAGCAAGGGGTTCAAGCCACGGGTTATGTGCGTGCGGGTGCCAAAGAGGTTCGGCCCCAACGTGTGGCCCAAACGTGGCTTTACCCCGTTGCGCGGTTGCGCCAAGCGCTGCGCGAGCGCATTGAGTTGCAAGTGCTTAACCCGCAGGCTGCGGGAATGATTGCGGCTTTGGTGATTGGTGATCAAGGCGCGATTGACCGCGCGGATTGGGATATTTTTCGTGCTACGGGCGTAGCCCACTTGGTGAGTATTTCCGGCTTACACATCACGATGTTTGCGTGGTTAGCCGTGGTGTGTGTGGGTGCGCTTTGGCGGCGTTCTTCGCGCTTGTGTCATGTGCTGCCGGCCCCAAGCGCAGCACTTTTAGGCGGCTTGCTATTGGCTACGTCATACGCACTTTTTTCTGGGTGGGCTGTGCCAGCGCAACGCACCTGCGCGATGTTGGCTACGGTGGTGGTGTTGCGTTTGATGGGAGCGCGTTGGCCTTGGACGAGCGTGTGGATGCTGGCCTGTGTGCTGGTGGTTGCGCTAGATCCTTGGGCTTTATTACAGGCGGGATTTTGGTTGAGTTTTGTCGCGGTGGGCGTGCTTTTCGCCAGTGATTCCCGTAGCTTTGACCGGCAAGCGTTGTCGCCGGGCCAGGGTTCAGCTTCTGCTGCGGCACGCTATGGGCTGGGCTTTGTGCGAGAGCAAGGGTGCATCACTTTGGCCCTTGCGCCCTTGTCGGTGGTGCTCTTTGGTCAATTGTCCTTGGTGGGCTTGCTCGCTAATGTGTTGGCAGTGCCTTGGGTGACCTTGGTCTTGACGCCCTTGGCCATGCTCGGTGCTCTGGTTCCCGCGCTTTGGAGTGTGGCGACTTGGGGAATAGACCTGATGATGGTCGTGCTTCAAGCGATGGCGGCTTGGCCTGGCGCGGTGTGGATGTTTGCTATTCCGCCTTGGTGGTTAGCGCTTGCCGCAGGCGCGGGTTCGCTTCTATTGGTGCTCCCCCTTCCTTGGAGTTTTCGCGTGTTGGGCTTGCCCTTGGTTTTGGGCTTGGTGGTGTGGCGGCCCCTCGTGCCTGCTTTGGGTGAGTTTGAAATTGTTGCCGCCGATGTGGGGCAGGGCAATGCGGTTGTGGTTCGAACTGCGACCCACGCGCTTTTGTATGACGCAGGCCCGCGGTACAGCGTTGAAAGTGACGCAGGCAATCGGGTGCTGGTGCCGCTGCTGTCAGCCACACACACGCAGCTTCAGCGCATGGTGTTAAGCCATCGCGACGCAGACCATGTGGGCGGCGCTGCGGCGGTGTTGGCTTTGCAAAACGAGACAGACGTATGGAGCTCTTTAGATGCAGGTCACCCCTTGCTTGCAAAAGCAAAATCAGTGCGTTGCCAAGCCGGCCAATCGTGGGTGTGGGACGGTGTGGTGTTTGAGGTGTTGCATCCAGACGCTCAAGACTATGCCGGCGTACCTGCATTGAAATCGAATGCGCTTTCGTGCGTTTTGCGGGTGCAAGGCGTTACCCAAAGCGCCCTGCTCGTGGGAGATATTGAACGTGTGCAAGAAGCGCAATTGCTTAGCCGTGGACTCAAGCCTACTAACTTTTTGTTGGTTCCCCACCATGGCAGCAAAACCTCAAGCACTGCCGAATTTTTAGCAGCGGTATCGCCATCGGTGGCGGTGGTGCAAGCGGGATACCGCAACCGCTACGGCCATCCGGCCTCGGAAGTGCGTGATCGGTACTTGGCGCTAGAAGGCGTGCGTTGGGTTGAGACCGCCAACTGCGGTGCGTTTACTTGGCGATCTTGGCTGCCCAGCCAAGGCGAGTGTCACCGTGACCAAGCGCGTAGGTATTGGAGTTGGAAGGGCCAGGGCAGTTAGAGCACGGTTAATGAATCGGCATGCTGCTTTGCACTGCTTGCCCCAAATCAATCACCGACATCGCGTAAAAACTGCTCCAGTTGTAACGGGTGATGGCGTAAAAGTTATCGGTTCCAACAACGTATTGGGCGGGCGCAAAGCGGCCATTGGGCAGTTCAATGAAGGCCAAAAGTCCGGCGTGGCGCAGGGCGGGATCTGCTAGAACAGCGCCTTTGGTGGACATGGCCTCGGGCGTCATACTTGGAAGAATGTCGTTGGCTAAAAGCCCTGAGAGGTCTAAGCGCTGCGCATCCAACGCGACGGGGTAGTGCGTTGGCATGCCGGGCTTCCAGTGAAAGGCGCGAAGGTAATGGGCGATTGAGCCGATGGCGTCTGCGCTGCTTTGAAATAAATCGATGCGGCCGTCTCCATCGAAATCGACGGCATATTTCAACCAACTCGACGGCATAAATTGCGCCATGCCCATCGCGCCAGCGTAGCTTCCACGCACGGACATCGGATCGCGGCCGCTGGCCTTGGTAAGGACCAGAAACGCTTCTAACTCCTGTAAAAAATACGCCGCACGGGTGCGGGCTTTGGGGTGGGTTTGTGGGAAATCAAACGCCAGGGTGGTGAGTGCGTCAATGGTTCGGTAGCGGCCCATGTTTTGGCCGTATTGGGTTTCAACGCCCAAGATACCCACGATGGTGCTGGCGCTAACGCCGGTTTCTCGCTCGGCTCTGGCTAAGGTGTCCGCGTTGCGAGTCCAAAATCGCACGCCCGAGTCGATGCGAGCGGGAACCATCACCCGGTCGCGGTATTGTCCCCAATCTTTGACGGTAGTCGGCGCGCTCGGCGTCATGGCTTGGATGACCCCGGGGAGTTTGTGCGCTTGGCCAATCATGTGGCGCACCCATTGTGGACGCACGCCCATGCGTTCTGCGATGCCGTCCGCTGCCTGCATCGCTGTCGGGTTTTTGCTGTAGTTTTCAAGGACAACTGCAGGAGGTTTTACGCGTTTTTTATTTTTCTGTTTTTCTGCAGCATGCCCTGAAGCTAATGAACAAGCGATCATGGCAAAAACAAAAAAGCGAAAAGAGATGAAGTTCAAAACAATAAGTCCACAGAACAAAGGATTGGCGTGCTCGTGCGAGTGTAGTCAAAACGCGCCGCAGACAAGAATAGTTCGCGTGTTAAGCTCATTGGGTAGCGATTTTTCGGGCCTTTGAATCCATGCACAAGACTGGTTTTTTTACCCACCCGGCTTGCCGCCAGCATGACATGGGGGCCGGACACCCGGAGTGTCCGCAGCGGTTGGACGCCATTGCTGACCGCTTGCTATCAAGCGGGATATTGGATGTATTGGACCAACGTACCGCGCCTGCAGCGCCCATTACTGATTTAGAACTGGCCCATGGCCGCATGCATATCGCTTCGCTGCGCGGCCTCACCGACAGTTTGCGTGACGATATCGCCGCCGGTGGCCCCACCCACACGCCAATTGACCCCGACACCACCATGAATATCCATACCTGGGAAGCAGCTTTGAGCGCGGCAGGCGCAGCCTTAGCGGCCACGGACGCTGTGATTGCGGGTGAACTTGAAAATGCGTTTTGTTCGGTGCGCCCGCCGGGCCACCATGCCTGCCATGACAAAGCGATGGGCTTTTGTTTTTTTAATAACGTGGCTATTGCCGCCCGCTACGCCTTAGAGCGCCACGGCTTGCAGCGGGTCGCCATCATTGACTTTGATGTCCACCACGGGAATGGGACTGAAGACATTGTCAGCGGCGACGAGCGTATTTTGATGTTGAGTTTTTTCCAGCACCCTTTCTACCCCTACAGCGACGCCCTCTCAACAGCCAACAACATGGTGAATATTCCTGTGCCCGCCTACTCTAAAGGGGATGTGGTTCGTGCTTTGGTACAAGAACAGTGGATGGCGCGGTTAGAAGAATTTGCACCTGAAATGATTTTTATCAGTGCAGGTTTTGACGCCCACCGCGAGGATGACTTAGGTCAAATGGGTTTGGTAGAAAGTGATTACGCGTGGCTCACCACCCAAATCAAAAACGTTGCGCTCAAGCACGCCAAAGGCCGCATCGTCTCTTGCCTTGAAGGCGGCTACCATTTAGATGCTTTGGCCCGCAGCGTGGAAGCCCACCTGCGCGTCCTGGCAGACGTTTAAAACCTTTTGTATTTTGGAACCATGACTACTTTGACCCACGCGAGCGCCCCGCGGCCTATGGATGATTTTGAAGGCTGGCTTGCCGCCTTTACCCAGCCCACGGTGGTTTTGGAGTTGGTGGTTTTGGCTTCGTGCGTGGGCTTGGCTTGGTTGGCTGTGGTGGGTTTGCGTCAATCCATCGGTCGATCAGAGCGTTCGATTTGGTTTGGCCGCAATGACTTAGACGGCGTGTTGTTTCCTTTGGTACTTTTGTGCCTTGGGTTTGCAGCGCGGGTCGTGGTGGACCGCTACATCAACGCCGCCGTTTTAACCTTGGCGATTCCTGTTTTAGTGGCCTTGGTGGCAATTCGAACCGGCGTTAAAGTGTTGCAGGTGGCTTTTGCGCAAGCCCTCTGGGTTCGCGCTTTGGAGCAAACTTTGTCGTGGGTGGCTTGGGTGGCCATGGTCATGTGGGTCAGCGGCTTGTTGCCAATGGTGCTTCATGAGTTAGATCAAATTAGTTGGAAAGTGGGCGGCTCCCAACTTTCGGTGCGTAATATTTTGGAGGGCATCGTGTCTGCCAGCGCGGTGCTGATCATCACGCTTTGGATTTCCTCCGGTATTGAATCGCGACTGCTGCGCTCGGCCACTGGCGACGCGCTCTCTTTGCGGAAAGCCGTCAGCAACGCGACCCGCGCTTTGCTTTTGTTTTTGGGCTTGATCTTGGCCTTGTCCATCGTCGGTATTGACCTTACCGCGTTGTCGGTCTTGGGCGGTGCGGTGGGCGTCGGTATTGGTTTTGGACTGCAAAAGTTGGCAGCCAACTATGTCAGTGGTTTTGTGATTTTGGCCGAACGCAGCTTGCGGATTGGCGACCATGTGCGGGTGGATGGCTTTGAAGGTATGGTGACTGAGATCAACGCCCGCTTTACCGTGGTGCGTTCGCAAACGGGCCGCGAATCTATCGTTCCCAATGAAATGTTGGTCAGCAGCCGGGTTGAAAACCTCTCATTGGCTGATTCCGTGGTGTACCAAAGTACCAAGGTGCAAGTGGGCTACGACAGCGATGTCGCGCAAGTCATTGCGCTTCTGACCCAAGCCGCTTTGGCACAGCCCCGGGTCTTGCGTGATCCTGAGCCGACTGTTCAATTGTCTGAGTTCGCCCCGGATGGCTTGGAATTTACCGTGGTGTATTGGATTAATGACCTTCAAAACGGTCAGGGCAATTTGCGCTCTGACATCAACATGGCCATCCTTGCGGCCCTGCGCCAAAACAGCATAGACATCCCCTTTCCCCAGCAGGTTGTTCATAACCGCTAGATTAAGGGGTAGAAGTTCAAACAAAAAAACAGTACACTGGTGTATTGTTTGATAAACCTGAGTTCTGAAAACCCCATGGACCCTATTTGGATTAAGCGCTACCCCCCTGGCGTGCCGGCCACGATTGATGCCGATGGCTTGGGCACTATTGCGGACTACTTTGACGATGCCGTCAATTTGTACGCCGACCGCCGCGCGTTTATCAGCGGGTCAACCGGCGTCGAATTTACCTACAGCGAGCTCGATGCCTTAACGCACAAATTAGCCGCTTACTTTCAGTCGGTCTTAAAACTTCCTACGGGAAGTCGCGTGGCAGTGATGATGCCTAACTTGCTGCAATACCCAGTTTGCCTTTTTGGTTTGCTGCGGGCGGGCTACGTCGTTGTCAACGTGAATCCGCAGTACACCCCGCGCGAGCTAGAGCATCAGCTCAAAGACTCGGGTGCCCTGGCGATGGTGGTGGTTGAATTGTTTGCCCACACCTTGGCCAAAGTCATTGACAAAACCCAGGTCAAACATGTGATCGTCACGGGCTTGGCCGACATGATGCCAACCCTGAAACGCGCTATTGCTAACTTTGTGATTCACAAGGTGAAGAAGTTGGTCCCGGCCTACGATTTGCCTGGCAGCGTGAGTTTTCTTTCGGCCCTACAACAAGGCGATAAAGCCAGCTTCAAGCCCGTGGCTTTAAAGGCGAATGACCTCGCGTTTTTGCAGTACACCGGCGGCACCACGGGACTGTCTAAAGGCGCTATGCTCAGCCACCGCAATGTGCTTGCC
>QYPA01000165.1 GCA_007279715.1 Comamonadaceae bacterium
GGCTTGACGATGGGCATGGGGATGACCGAGAAGCAGGGCGGCTCGGACGTTCGTGCTAACACCACGCAGGCGACAGCCGATGGCAGCGACGCGTGGGGCTCGCGTTTCAAGCTCGTGGGTCATAAGTGGTTTTTCTCTGCCCCGATGTGCGATGCGTTTTTGGTTTTGGCGCAGTCCAACGCGGGCTTGAGTTGTTTTTTCCTGCCACGTATCTTGCCCGACGGTTCAACCAACGCGATTCGCATTCAACGCCTCAAAGACAAATTAGGCAACAAAGCCAATGCCAGCTCCGAAGTGGAGTTTTTAAATGCGACGGCTTGGTTGGTCGGCGAAGAAGGGCGGGGCGTTCCGCAGATTTTGGAGATGGGCAATATGACCCGCTTGGATTGCTCACTGGGAACCAGCGGTTTGATGCGTGAAGCGTTGAGCATTGCCCTCAACCACACCGCCCAGCGTGAAGCCTTTGGTAAGCCGTTAATCGAGCAGCCTTTGATGCGCAACGTATTGGCAGACTTGGCTTTAGAAAGCGAAGCGGCGACGGCTTTGTCGATGCGTTTGGCCCGTGCTTTTGATCGCTCGGGCGACAGCTTTGAGCGTTTGATGGCGCGGGTGTTGACCCCGATTTCTAAATTTTGGATTTGCAAACGCGGAAGTGCCTTTGCCCAAGAAGCGATGGAGTGCATGGGCGGAAACGGCTATGTCGAAGAGGGCGGTTTAGGGACTATGGCCCGGGTGTACCGCGAGATGCCTTTGAACTCGATTTGGGAAGGCGCTGGCAACATCATGGCTTTGGATTTGTTACGCGCTTTGCGAAAAGGCGATGTTGCCCAAGCTTTGGTGCAAGAGTTGTCGCCCGCGCGTGGGGCCCACGCCGCATTGGACCGCATGATGGATTCATTGCCTTCGCGCATTGAATTGTTAGCCACCGAAAGCGAAGCCCGCCGCCTCGCGCAAGACGTTGCCCTTTCAGTTCAAGCCGCCTTGTTGCAGCAAACCGCGCCGAGCTATGTTTTTAGCGCATTTTGCGATTCGCGCTTAGGCGGTGATTGGGGTTTCACCTTTGGAACCTTAGGCCGCGGGGTCGACTTTGACGCCATTATTCGCCGCGCCATGCCTTACGAGATGGCGTTGTCTAAGCCCTAGCCCATTTCTTAGCATTCAGAAGAAAGCAAAAAAAATGTCCGATCTGATTCTTCACCATTACCCGATATCGCCGTTCTCCGAAAAAGTGCGTTTGGTCTTCGGGCTCAAAGGCTTGGCTTGGAAGTCTGTGATCATTCCAAGCATCATGCCTAAGCCTGACGTTTTGGCCTTGACGGGCGGCTTTCGCAAGACGCCATTTTTGCAAATCGGTAGCGATATTTACTGTGACTCGGCGCTGATTTGCGAAGTTTTAGACGCCATAGAACCGAAGCACCATTTGTACCCCGATAGCAGCAAAGGGCTCGCTCGCATCATTGCGCAATGGGCAGACAGTACGCTTTTTTGGGCAGCGATGGCGCACAACCTCAGCCCCAAAGGCGCAGCGGCTATGTTTGCCAACGCGCCGCCAGAGGCTGCCAAAGCGTTTGGCGCAGACCGCGCAGCGATGTCAACAGGAATGAATCGCCTACGCCCTGCGGATGCGGCAGCGACCTATAAATCGTATTTGCGCCGCTTGGCTTCAATGTTGGAACAGCAGCCTTTTTTACTGGGCCAAGCGCCGTGTATCGCTGATTTTTCTGCCTACCATCCCTTGTGGTTTACGCGCCAATGTATGCCGGTGATGGCGGATATTTTGGAAGCGACCCCCTGTGTTTTGGCTTGGATGGATCGCATCAAAGCTTTGGGACATGGGACTTTTGAAAAAATGAGTTCAGCAGAAGCGATTGCGGCCTGTGCGTCGGCAAGCCATGCCGCGTTACCTAAAGATACTTTTTTCCAAGATGAGCACGGGATTGCGCTCGGAAGCTCGGTAACGGTGTCGGCAGAGACCTTTGGCCAAGAGCCGACCCAAGGCACTTTACTGGCAGCCACGCGAACCCGGTACACCTTGCGCCGGGAAGATCCTCGCGCAGGCCTTGTGCATGTTCACTTTCCCCGTGTGGGCTACGTTTTACGCGCCAGCTAACGCTATAAAAAAACCTCAAAATTTCACTCTAACTTCAACGAAAAACATGATCTCTGATTTCAAAAACAAAACGGCCGTACTCACCGGAGCAGGCTCGGGCTTTGGGCTGGAGTGCGCTCGCATTGGCGCAAAACTAGGAATGAACTTGGTTCTGGCCGATGTACAGCAAGATGCGCTGGACCGCGCGGTTGCGGAAATGCAAGCGGCTGGGGCTCAAGTCTTGGGGATGAAGGTTGATGTTTCAAAAGCTGACCAAGTCGAAGCGTTGGGGCAAGCCACGATGGCGCGATTTGGCGCTCCCCACTTTGTTTTCAATAACGCAGGCGTAGGCTCTGGCGGTTTGATTTGGGAAAACACGTTGCAAGACTGGGAGTGGGTGGTGGGCGTTAACCTCATGGGCGTGGCGCACGGCGTTCGGGTGTTCACCCCCATGATGCTGGCCCAAGCCCAAAAGGACCCGCATTACCAAGGCCATATTGTGAATACGGCCAGCATGGCGGGCTTGTTGAATGCGCCCAATATGGGAATTTACAACGTCACCAAACACGCCGTGGTGAGTTTGAGTGAAACGCTTTACCAAGACTTGGCCTTGGTGACAGACCAGATCAGCGCCAGCGTGTTGTGTCCCTTCTTCGTTCCCACAGGGATCAGCCAAAGCCACCGCAATCGCCCTGACGACTTAAAAACCCAGAACGTGAAACCCACCAAGAGCCAGCTGATTGGTCAAGCGATGAGCGATAAAGCCGTAGGCAGCGGCAAGGTGACTGCGCAAGAAGTGGCGCAAAAAGTGTTTGATGCCATTGCGGCCAACCAGTTTTATATCTACAGCCACCCCAAATCGATTGCCTCGGTACAGACGCGAATGGAGGACGTTTTGTTGACCCGCAACCCGACAGACCCCTTTGCACACAAGCCAGAATTGGGCGTTGAACTAAAAAAAGCACTCCGCGCTTAAGCAAATCGGGGATTGCCCTAAAAAAATGTTCAAATACGTACCTTAGTTTTTACTTCATTCAGAAAGATCCAAATGGGCAACAAAATCGTTACCGAAGCAGACCGTAAAGCCACTCCCGCCCCCAAGCCCCTGCCCGGTATGACCCTTGCGTCTCACGGACGCGGCCAGCGCGTGAGCTTGGAGCGTGGTGTTTCTACCCGCAGCAAAAAGAACCCAGGCAAGCGCCCTTCTAAAGGCGGATAAAGCCAAATAAGTCCAGTCAGGCTGATAAGGCGGGTTGCTCCGCCTTAATTCACCATCACCAGTTTCCCCATGACCGCGCGTGAACCCATATGGGCAAACGCCGCTTTGAGTTCTGCCATGGGCATAGCGCGGTCAATCACGGGTTTTATCTTTCCTTGACCGTACCACTGCGCGAGCTCACCCATGGCCGCTGCGCTGGCTTTGGGTTCGCGTTTGGCAAAGTCGCCCCAAAACACACCCACGATGGATGCGCCTTTAAGAAGGGCCAGGTTAAAGGGCAGGGCCGGAATCGGGCCTGCGGCAAAGCCGACCACCAAGTAACGACCCCGCCAAGCAATAGAGCGAAACGCGGGTTCTGCAAAATCACCGCCCACCGGGTCGTAAATCACATCGGGGCCTTTGCCCTCGGTCAAGGTTTTGATGGCGTCGCGCAGGTTCTCGGTGCCGTAATTAATGACAGCGTCTGCGCCTAGTTTCAGGCAAAGATCGCATTTTTCTTTCGTTGATGCGGCTGCAATGACCTTCGCTCCCAACGCCTTGGCGATTTGGATCGCGGCAGTTCCAACGCCGCCCGCAGCGCCAAGAACCAAAACGGTTTCACCGGCTTTGAGCGCGGCGCGGTCCACCAGCGCGTGGTGCGACGTGGCGTAAATCATGATGAAAGCCGCCGCATCGACCATCGGGAAGCCCGCAGGCAAAGGCATACACAAGGCTGCAGGCGCGATGGTCTGGGTGGCAAAACCACCAGTTCCACTTAAACACGCCACGGCTTGTCCCACCGCAAGGTGTTTAACGCCTTCGCCCACCGCTTGAACGATTCCCGCGTATTCCGAGCCCGGCACAAAAGGCAAGGGCGGCTTCATTTGGTATTTGTTTTGAACAATCAAGAGGTCTGGAAAGTTCAGACTCGCCGCTTTGATCTCAATCAGCACTTCCCCGGCCTTGGGTTGCGGGGTAGGAAGGTCTTTCCAAGTCAGGGCGTCAACGCCGACGGGGTTCTCACAAAGCCAAGCTTGCATAGGTTTTATCTCCAAAAGGGTTCGTGCTAAATCATAGAGCCCAAAGCAGCTTAACCCAAGGCCAGGGGCGGGAGATCTGTCACTGGAGCGACCTTGCCATCGCGGTGGCACCTACAATGAAGTTCAACTTTGAAAACCTATGAAAATTCTTATTTCGAACGATGACGGCTACCAAGCCAGCGGCATTGTGGCTTTGTATGAAGCGCTCAAAGACATCGCCGATGTGGAGGTGATTGCGCCTGAGCAAAACAACAGCGCCAAGTCCAACGCCTTGACGCTGAACTCCCCTTTGTACGTTCACCGTGCGAGCAACGGCTTTCGCTATGTCAACGGTACGCCCGCAGATTGCGTCCACATCGCATTGTCTGGCTTACTAGACTACCGACCTGATTTGGTGGTCTCGGGTATCAACAACGGCGCCAATATGGGCGACGACACGATTTACTCTGGTACCGTGGGCGCGGCGATGGAAGGTTACTTGTTTGGTATCCCCTCGATTGCGTTTTCTCAGGTTCAAAAGGAGTGGCTTGAGTTGGACTCAGCCGCTTGCAAAGCGCGTGAGATTGTGCAATTCATGTTGGGGCACAAAAAAGCCGGTGGCGAGCCTTGGCTTTTGAATGTGAATATTCCTAATTTGCCTTTTGAGAAAATTAAAAGCGCCAAGGTGTGTCGTTTAGGTAAACGCCACGCTGCTGAGCCGGTAATTGCGCAAAAAAACCCTCGAGGTGAAACCATGTATTGGATTGGTGCCGCCGGCCCCGCCAAAGACGACGCCGAAGGAACCGACTTTCACGCCACCCAAAACGGCCATATTTCATTGACACCCTTGAAGGTGGATTTAACCGAACACGAGCAATTGCGGTATTGGTCTGAAACGGCGACGATCATGGCTGCCCACCCCGCGCCCAAAGCATGAAACCCAGGCCGTCTTTCCCTGCGCGCATGGGAAGCACGACGCCTGCCTCTTTGA